>JBEKHL010000018.1:0-27817 GCA_050012295.1 Gammaproteobacteria bacterium | reverse complement strand
ATAGTATTAGATAAACGATTAGATTGCGGACCTAGAACATCTCTTGCTCCAGTCATAAAATTTATTAATAATATATCATCATCACGCCCCATGGCGTGCACTATAGAAAAGATTTTAGCAAATAAACTATTATCACCTTTTCCATCAACATAAATAAATCCACTAGCTTGTACTAATGAATTAAATGCAATGGAAACCAATGCTTCTGTTTTACCACTACCAGTTGATCCAAAAATTAACACGTGAGTACGTAAATCACTGTTAGTAAACCATAATTCTTGTCCATTGGTTCTATCGTTACCAAAAAAAGAAATACCATCTGCTTTATTTGGTTTAGTGGTTCCTGGAATTACATCATTATAATCCAAAGATTTAGAAGAACGAGGTAATCTAAATGGTAATTTTCTTTCACTAGACATTATAAACCAAAACAATAATGATAATACTAGAAAAATTAAATCAGAAAATTCTGCATACATAAATAATGCAGCAATTCCAGTTATATTCAATGACATTGAAGTAACTGGATTTAATAAAAACTCAGCAAATCTTGTTCCTAACGGCCGAGTATCACGTGCAACTTGTTGTGCACCATGTTCATGTTTTTCTTCTAAACCGCGAATAACCATAACTTTTATTATAGTATTATTGCTAGGTATATACCCGATATCGCTCGTGATCTATCAGCTGTTACTACATTGCACTATTTTCTACTTTTTCATCTTTCTGGGCTAATAATTGCTGTTTTTCATCTTCTGTTGGAATATAAAGAATGTCATCTAGTGCTAACTGTAATGCTTTAACTGCTTCTTTTATGTATGGCACGCTCAAACCACGACCTAAAGATTTTTCTACTAGAAAATGTGCGTGTGCTCCTGCTGCTTCAACAAAATGTGTTTGCCTACCTGTACTATTTAAGACATACCAAAACAAACGATCAATTGGCTTTAACCATAAAAAATCAGCCGTTGCCAACACCCCATCATTTCTTGCCAACAATAATAAATCTATAAATACGGTAAATTCATAAGCATGTGTATGTACTATGTCCTGAATAATTCTCTGATTATAATACTTACGCCAAATATCATCTACATTAGAAAAATCTAATACTCCTGGCTTCTTACTATCAGCAGATTGGTTGATTTGTTTTAAAAGTCCTGTTGCAACTTTACTATCTCGACAACCTCTAGCCAAAAATATGGCAAACAATGCCCGTTGATGAATTGGTAAATATTCTGGCATACGCCATAGTCTACCTAACTGTTTAGTAAAAACTAATTCCGCTTTATCATGATCTAAATGGATCTTAAAAACATATGGATTACCGTGCTTAAACCCCTCATGTTTCTCTACCGATATTTCTATTAATTGATGTTGTTTACAAAAATCTAATGGTGACTTTCCCATGGCCCAAGGACCAGTATTTAATGGCTCGTTCACTAAATCTAATCCAATTACTGGATTAATTTGTGGCCATTCGACACTTTCTTGTCTTGCAAGTTTATGCATGTCGTAACGCTTTTTATATCTATTAGAAATATTTTTATAAAAACTAAGATAAGAAAAGACTGCTAAACATATCATAATTGGATAACGTAAATAAATTCCTGCCTCTATACTTAAATATTCCGCAATACTCATTGTTAAATCTTGAGGATCTATTGATGTAGCTAAAGATAATGCCTTAGCCACCTCTTCTTTTAAATAACCCAAATTAACCATTTCTAATGGTAATAATTGAATTATAAAATTAATAACAATTAATTCGCCGACCCTAATTTTAAGAAAACAGTTTCTTAATTGATCTTCAAATGCTAACCATATTGCGAGGCCAACCAAGAAAATACCTACCATGCCCCACAAAATATTCATTGAATTGTCATCACCTTGTTGAGGCGCGCCGCCACCACCACCAGCCATATTACCTCCCCCAGCTCATTGATTATTCCTCTGTCAAACTATCTAGCGGTACTAATTGACTAGAACTAGAGGTATGTACAATTTCTAAAATAACGTCAGTAAAACATAATAATCTTAAAGAAATAGGTATTTTGTTATCAAACTGAACAGAAACTCCTAATATAGAGTTATCTGCTCTATCAAAAGTTACCCCTAAACCATACCCCATACAAAAAGAACATAATTGATCTGCTCGACGCATAATTGCCGGTAACAGACCGGCAGCACTAAAGGCTTTCTCAATAGAGATTTCTTCATTTTTAACTGTAAACTTACAATTCATAGCTTTAGCGATAGCCATTATTTTATTAATTATTAAATCTTGCTGCTCTTGTCTTTCTTTTATATCACTATTACTATTCATATATAATAAAATAACTTAAAATAACTTAAAATCAATATGAAAAAAATATTTAATACATTTATACTAACAGCCGTTATTATCGCTAGTTTTATTAACTGTGGTTGCTCTAAACTTAAAAACAAGGCTAATAAGCAAAAAAACAGTATTAACAATACTAAAAACAATGTTGATACCGATATAGGGTCTCAACTAGTATCCTCTGCTAGGTCTATAGAAAAATCTCTAGCAATTTTAGCAGCTAGCCAAGAAATAAATAATATCCCCGTATTAAACACTATACCCCTAATTACCCAAGAAGGTGGAATGGGGGGAACTGCTGATATAGATTGGACTGGCCCATTAGAGCCATTATTAGAAAAACTCGCCAATATGACCGATTATACTTTAAAAATTATGGGTAGCACCCCTTCCATACCAATTATAGTGTCCGTTACCCAAGAAAAGGCAATTATTGCAGATATCTTAAAAAATGCTTGTCTGCAAGCGGGGAAGCGCACTAACATAGTAGTTTTTCCTGCTAGTAAAATTATTGAATTACGTTATCGATTTGCTCAATTAGGGCCTTCTACCAATCCGAGTAAAAAATAATGGGTAACAATAATATACTGAATGCATTTGAGTTTTCGGTGTTCTACAAATTAAAAGGCTGTTTGTCTGAGCCCATAGGGCGAGTTTACAGCTTTTTAATTTTAGAATACCGAAAATTCATGTGTGTTCAGTATATTAAATTTAATTTAATATTTAAAATAATTTTAATAATTATACCAAGTACACTGTGTAATTGCTCAAATAATAAAATGAGCCAAGAGCAATCTTCTCTAAAAACTATTCCCAAGGCTAATAAGGCTTTTTCTATCAACTCTTTAAGAGCCCAGGCATTACGAGATACTGCTTTATCTATAGGAGCAAGAGGAGGATTATCGTGGCGCACTAAAAAAATCCACACAATATTGTCAAATTATGAAAAAAATCTAGATCGAATCTTTAATTTTTATGTACTATTAGTTGAAGAAAGTGTGCTGCCACCAGTATTAATAGAAGCTCGTAATGCCTTAACTATCAATGGTACAGATTTAATTCGTATTGCCGATCGTAATTACAAAATTATTCACCAAGCAAAATTTGTTACTAGTCCACCTAATTGGCGCGAATATCTCTGGAAGATATTTGAACAACCAGAAATGCCAGATAAAAGCCTATTACCCAAAAATAAAGTTGAACAAGACATTTGGAATAAATATATAGATCAAGGTTGGACAGAAGGGGTAAAACAAGCTGATCTTATTTTTAAAGAAAATTTAAATATTTTAACTAGAGATTTTAACGGTATGATTTTATATCGTAAATTATTAGCTCAACAAATGGTTACCCCTCCTTTTGTCTCTAGCATAGAATTAGGTATTACAGGAGATCGTAATAATTTAACGGTAAATGATAGAATTTTAAAAATTACAGCTTTTCCTAGTTTACAAACCGACGGATCCCAATGGAAAACAGAGATCAAAACGCATGACTGATTTCTTATTATTAGATGAACCAATTCGTTTTACTGCTGAAGCATTAGATCGATTATTATTACATTGCGTAGATTTAGAAGCATCAGATATTACTTTTCAATCTAACTCTTACATTATTAGTGAAGTTCACGGTAAATTATATAAAGTTACTAAAAGAAAAGTCACTAATACAGAAGTTGGCGATTTATTAAATATAATTTACGGAGCTAATGGAACCACTCAAATTTATAGTGGACACGACATAGACACTCAATACGAAATTCGTCCTTCTCGTACCAGAAGATGTCGTTTTAGGGTGAATGCCACTGGCTGCCAAGTAGAAGGTCATGATGGGATTCAAATTACTCTTCGTACTATACCAACTAGCCCACCCGATCTTCTAAGTCTCAATTTAGAGCCAGAAATTATTGCTAATATGGCACCATACCAAGGAACTGTAGTTATTACTGGTTCAACTGGTTCTGGGAAAAGCACCCTACTTGCTTCCATTATCAAAAGTTTATTAGAAGAAACTGATGGCAACCGCAAAATGCTAACCTACGAAGCACCAATAGAATTTGTTTACGATACAGTTGAAACACCATCTTCCTTAATAAGTCAATCTGAAATACCAAAACATTTACCATCTTTTGCAGCTGGGGTAAGAAACGCTTTGCGCCGTAAACCACGATTAATTTTAGTCGGTGAATCAAGAGATCAAGAAACTATTGCTGCAGTAATAGAAGCTGCCCTTACTGGCCACCCAGTTTATACTACTGTGCATAGTAACGGTGTGGCAGATGCTGTAAGACGTATGATTACGACTTTCCCTGCCGATGAACGCCATAGTCGAGCGTTAGACATTTTAGAAACCATGAGATTAATAGTTTGGCAAAAATTATCGCCAAGTACAGATGGAAAAAGAGTAGCATTACGAGAATTTTTAGTGTTTGACGATAAAATTAGGGATGCTCTAATAACTACAGATATTAACCTATTAGCTCAAACCACCAGAAAACTATTAAAACAATTTGGCCAGCCAATGTTAGTTGATGCAACTAAAAAATTTAAAGAAGGCATTTTGCCAGAACGAGAGTATAAACTTATAATGAACCAATCAGAAATATTAGATAAAGATGTGGGGTTATAAGAGGTAAGCATATGGAACCATCCGATGATACTCATTGGCGCGATAGCGCTAGACAAGCTAGATTTTTCTTTGTTGACGCTTATGCAGCGTTTCCAATTTTAATAATGTTTCTACATATTAAATTATGGACATTCTTAACAGCAATAGGATGTATGATATTTTTTGCTATTTTAGAACGTTTTAAATTTACTATTCCAGTATTTTGCAGATGGTTAAGGGTTACCATAGCTGGACCATTAAAACTAGCTAAACCGTGGTGGAGAGAATAATTATATGCCTAAAGCATATATAATAAAAAAATCTTTGGACATCTTATATCTACGTAATTTTTATAAAAAACTTATAAAATCTATAATATTTTTTTATATTATTATAGGTATATGGTTTTATCAAATAATATTATATAATTTTTATTTAACTAAAAATGATTATGTTGTAGTCACGACTTTTGGTAAATTAATCGAAATTTTTCCACAACAATAAATTTTTATGCCAATAATTTCCGACTTTGATGATATTCAAGAACATTTTCAAAATGCAACAGAACATTTTGAAAATCATCAACAAGCTATTAAATATTCCAGAAAAGAATCCAAATTACCACTTTCTTTTATAAAAACAACTAACGAACACACTTCAAACATTTTTGCTATATCTAAAACTATTTTAAACAAGGGAATAACTAGCACAATAAAACTTGGCAAAAATATAAACACCCAAGAATTAGTTGCTATTAAAATACAATTGTTAGAATTAGATGCAGCAGATTTATCTAAGGATTTTAATAAAGAATTCAACCAAGAAATACAAATACTAGATCAATTAGATCAACTTCGTGGTAGAACAATAAAATTGCATAAATCAACCAACACCACTGTAGCGCTAGTAATTAAATCCTATATTATTAGGGTTTTTTTTGAAGGGGTATCGTTAAAAGAATATTTTTTATCTAATAATTCTACTATAATACATACTCTAGAAATTATATTAAAAATATTAGAACAAGTAAAAATATTACACAAGCAAAATATAACTCATGGTGACTTAAGTTTTAATAAAATTTTAATTAACAAAAAACCTGACGGAGAAATAGAAGTAAATATAATCGATTTTGGCTTAGCTGGTATCTTGCAAGAAGGGATCAGAATATTTCTAGTTCAAGAATTTGAATTTTCTACACATAGTTACACTCCGCCAGAATGTGACTATAAAATATCACCTCACTTAATAATATCTAGCATTGGTTCGGATAACCACAACAGCATTTATACGTGGGCTAATAAAGGTTATGGGTTTCATACTGCTTCTTCAGATCTATATACCTTAATATGGTGTATAGATTGTTGTGTAAAAAAACAAGATAGGGTCTTATCTTACTTATTCGATAAAACTTGCAGTCAACTATGCCATGATAAAAGACCTTCAATCGACGATATCACGAACTTATGCCAACAATATCTAGAAAATTTAACATTAAATACTAATGACAATGCAGCATCACAAGAAGATCCAGCTAGAACCCCTATAAGCTTATTGTTCTCTTAAAACTGATATATGCAACTCCTTAAGTTGCTTAGGTGTTACATTATTTGGTGCATTCATTAATAAATCTTGCGCGCTTTGATTTAACGGAAAACAAATAACTTCACGAATATTTGGCTCATTAGCAAGTAACATTACCATACGATCTATACCTGGAGCTAATCCTCCGTGTGGTGGTGCTCCAAATTTTAATGCATTAATCAAGCCACCAAATTTATCATCAACCATTTCTTTACTAAACCCTGCTATAGCAAATGCTTTATACATTATTTCTGGCTTATGATTACGGATCGCTCCACTCGACAACTCAATCCCATTTACTACAATATCATACTGAAATGCTTTTAGTGCCAATTGTTTTTCTACGGTATCTGCTGTTAATAATGCATCTAAACCACCCTGAGGCATCGAAAATGGATTATGCGAAAAATCAATTTTTTTCTCATCTGCATTCCATTCGTAAAAAGGAAAATCAACAATCCAACAAAATTTATAAGTATCTTTTTCGATTAAATTTAAACTTTCTCCCAGCCTAGTACGAATTTTACCGGCCATTTTGGCTGCTAAGTCTGGTAATTCACAAATAAAAAATACTGCATCATTGTTTTGTAAATTAGTTATAGATTTTATTTGCTGCAACTCATCGACAGTTAAAAATTTTGCAACTGGCCCTTTACAACTACCATCTGCTTCAAAACAAATATAAGCTAAGCCTTTAGCTAATAATTCTGTTATAGCAAAATCTGTTAATTTATCAAAAAAACTTCTTGGCAGTTTAGCGGCTGTTGGCGCGGGAATCGCTCGCACTACACAATTTTTATTATTAATTGCTGATTTAAAAATCGTAAACCCAGAATTTCTAAAAACTTCTGTTACATCAAATATAGTTAATGGATTTCTTAAATCCGGTTTATCTGATCCATATTTTAACATAGCATCAAAATAAGTAATTCTAGGAAACGGCGGGGTTGTTGCTGTAAAGTTAGAAAATTTTTCAAAAACATCAAATAACACTGGTTCTATCGCAGCAAAAACATCATCTTGAGTTACAAAAGACATTTCTATATCTAATTGATAAAACTCCCCAGGAGCTCTATCAGCCCTAGCATCTTCGTCCCTGAAACATGGAGCAATTTGAAAATACTTATCGAAACCAGACATCATTAACAACTGCTTAAATTGCTGTGGAGCTTGAGGTAAAGCATAAAATTTACCAGGATGTAATCTACTAGGTACTAAAAAATCTCTAGCTCCTTCTGGAGAACTAGCCGTTAAAATTGGGGTTTGAAATTCCATAAACCCTAATTTTTGCATGAAATTTCTAATATAAGTAATAACATTATTTCTTAAAATAATATTACTATGAATTTTTTCTCTTCTTAAATCTAAAAAACGATATTTTAGTCGTAAATCTTCGGGGAATTGCAAATCGCTATTTACATTAATTGGTAATAATTCCGCTGCTGATTCGACGTATAATTCTTTTAATTTAACTTCAATCTCTCCAGTCGGTAGATTAACATTAACCGTATCCGGCGATCTAGCAACTACGGTACCAATTATAGTTATTACGGTTTCGAAGCTTAATTTGCTAAGGTTTGTACATATCTCTGATTCTGCGGCTACAACCTGGGTAAAGCCAAAATGATCTCTTAAATCCACAAAACAAATACTACCATGATCACGTCTTCTATGGACCCAACCAGAAAGTTTTACTGTTTCACCAATATGGAATTTATTTAACTGACCACAATTGTGCGTTCTATACTTATGCATAGCAATGGATTATATTAAATAATTGTCTAAAATCCAAGGCTTCTCTGTAATGCACAAAAAATATTTAATAATTAATACTTATAGCCCAACCGACGGCTTTAATGCCGAAGAAAGTTTAGAGTTTATATTAAGCATTGCTAGTTTAGAGCAACCCATCTCAATATTATTTTTACAAAACGCAGCCTTTCAATTATTAGAGCAATCTCAATATGAACTAATTAACCGTGATCTACTTGCACAGACTATACAAGCCTTTGAACTTTTTGCGCTTAAAAATATTTATATAGAAGATAGCATGTTAATAAAATTAAAAAACTTAAATCTATTAATTAATACTAATATTAATATTACTAAATTTTCTCTAAACAATTTAACCGATTTATATAATAAACATGATATAATCTTATGGTATTAAATATTTTTAGCCATGGTTTAAGCCACCATGAATTATTCACAAAAATCTCTAATATGTTACAACTGCATACCCTGTTGCTTATTCAAGACGGCGTTTATTTCGGTTTACACTTAAAAGAAAATATTAATATTTATGCAATACAACAAGATGTTATCTCTAGAGGATTAATTAACTCTTATCCAGATAATATTAAATTAATTGATTACAACGAATTTGTAGAACTAGTTTTAAACCATGACAAAAGCATCACCTATTAATTTAATATACATAAACATGTCAATAGAGTTTTAAATCTCCCCGCCGAGCAAAGCTCGGCGGCCCTCTTTACTAAAGAGGGCGCTATTTGACGCAAATAATTTGTCTTATGTAAAAATTAATAATACTGTATTAAAAAAGAAAATGTTACTAGCTAGTAAGTCTTTCAAATAATACCCTCTTTTGTAAAGAGGGTCCGCCGCAGCGTAGCGTAGGCGGGGGAGATTTAAACGACTCTAATTAAAAATTAAACTTAATTTTGAAGCCATACGGACTGTAATTTTACGAAAAATATAATGGTTGAGTTACAAAAATTTCTCGTAATCACAACGATATTAACTTGAGCGGAATTACTTGTCTAATAAATCTTCTAAATCAACTTTTAGTGCATTAGCTATAGCTTTTAAAATTTTTGCCGTACCTTGTCTTTCAAACTTTTCGATTTGAGAAATATCAACTTTGGCTGCCAATAAAGACTGCGATAACCCTCTATACTCACGAAAAACTTTAATTGGATGTTCACCACTAGAAAGTTTTTCCACCACCTCTAATGGAAACGTCTCTTGTTGATTAGCAATTCTAGCCTTCTATTCTTCTATGTCTTCTTGTTCTGCTATAAGAGAAATAATTTTTTTATGGTGTAACGGTTTGTGCATGCTCATTTTAATTTTCTCCATTTTTAATTAATGACGCTCAATTAAATTAGGCTATAGTTCTTCCTAGGCTATTTAAGTTATACTATGGTAGTAAATTCGTAAATTTAGTTTTAAACCATGACAAAAGCATCACCTATTAATTTAACTGCTAATCATTTATTAGTAATTGAATTATTAAAAAATTTTTATCAAGAATACAATATCACACCATCTACTAGAGCATTAATAAATTATGCTAAAAATAAAGCTCCAGATTTATGTTTAGATAGCATAATGTTTCATGAATTATTTCCAGATGGGATTCTTCAAGCTTGCGAAATCTCTGGATTGCCAAAATCACCTAGATGTTTATGAATTTGCGTGTAGTTCACTATTGCAATTTAAAAAACTAAAATTTATACTCCTGTTTAACTGTAGGTAAGCCAATTGGTTTACTTACAAATAATAAAAAAATAAAAAATTAGGAGATATAAACATGTCCGACAGCAATAATCTAAATCTTTATAATACTAATGCTTCGAGCTCAGAGTCAAAGGGATATCTTAACCTTTATACATTAGGAGGAGTCGCAGCCATTTGGAACGGTTTTCAACCAGCTACTACTGCCGGCAGCCTTTTCCTTGGTGGTTTTTCAGGAGCTGCTCGTGGTGCAGGCGGATTTCCTGGTGGATTAGGAAGATTTGCTGCAGCTGGCAGAGCTTTAGGTAAATTTAAAAGAGGCTTATTACTGGGCGATAGATATACTTCACCAGTAAGATCTGCAAATGCTGGAAAAGCTTTGCATAATGCTTTTACATACGCTAGCAGCACTGTAAATAATTTTGCTGGTAATGCTGTTCAAGCTGTAACTGCTAGAGCTGCTCAAGCTATCGGACATGCCCAACAAACTATCCAAGCTATTGGCAGCCATGCCGTACAAACTGCAATGGTAACTACAAGAACTGCCGCAACAACCATCGCTGCAGCCGCAGTCGCTCACCCAATAGCAACTTTAGCTATTTCCGGAACAATAATGGTAGCATCCGCTGGCTATCTTGCTTATCAAATTTCTAATAAAGCTAACGAAACTAAATTAGCTGAAGTAACTGCAGACAACCTTGTTCACCAAGATTATTTGAATAAAGTTGAAGCAACTAAAAAAGCTAAATCAATTGATGATGAGGTTGTTATCACTACTGATATTACTGATGAAGAAGATAACGATACTATTTGCTTTGATGAAAACGAAGAAGACAGTAGTTTAGAAGAAGTAACAGCCTACCCAAAAACTGTTAATAATATCCCTTCAGAAGAAAATACTTTAGAAACATTAGCTGAACCAGAAATTGTTAAAGAACCAGCTAATACCTGCAGCCATACAGAAGCTAGACTTCAATACTTAGCTTATGCTTTCCAAAACATGAGAGCAGAAGAAAAGAAGGAAGCTCTACCTGTTGTTGCTACTGTAGAAATAAAGGTTCCAGAAAAAACAATTAATAAAACTGATAACGAATTAGCTGAATTGGCAGAAAATACTTACGATGCTGGCTATTTAGATGAAATAGTTAAAGAACAAAATTGCCAGTTGTTTTGTAGAAAAACAATTTTAGCTAATGCTAATAGTGAAAAAACAAAATTATTGAAAGGAACTATACAAACAATACTAAGTGCCTACAAGGTTCGTAAAATTAATATTTAGTAAATGATTTAACCATCATTACTGTAAATAACCATACTTACTAAAAAAAACTTTTATAAATAAAATAACTAACTAGGAGATAAAAATGAAACAAGAAGATTACGATATAATACTAGGGGCTATACAAGCATCCGATGCTACTACTTTATTCGATGCTATTGATACGCTTTTCCAAAATCTTACACACGATAAAGAATCTATAAAATCCTATAGAGACATTATGTTAATAAAAGAAAAACTAGAGGAACAATATGCTAATTTCTATGCAAATGGTATGCTAGATTTTTGGAGCACAGCAACAGCTGAACTATCCAATTTTGCTGCATCTCTTGCTAAAGACAAGGCAAATAGCCCATTAATAAAAGCAGAAGCTGCTGACATCATTAAAGATGTCAAGTTAGCTATAACAAATAATGATTTTAACACCGTCAGTATCGTTTCTTCTATAGAACTTGCAGAAGAAATAGTTAAGCAAGGCGGATATAATGCAGTTACTCAAATGATAGATGCTTCAGATCCTAAATCATTTGAACACTTAAATAAAGCATATGCTAAAGAATATGCTAAACAGGTTATTACCGAAGCTAAAGCAGGTACTACAATAGACATTATGAATGATCAACAAATTCATAATCCACTAGTTGCAGAAGAAATAGTTCGTCAAGGCGGAGCTACAGCTGTTATTTTCGCTAACTCAGGTTTTTACGATGGAAATAATCCACTTCTAGCGTATTTCATGCAACATGCTGCTACTGAAAGTATTAATGCAGCTAAAGCTGGTGAAAAAACTACTGTACGTTCATGGGAACATGCAGTTGCAATATCCCAACAAGGTGGTGCCAACTCTGTTGTTCATGCTCTTTCGGATTATAAAACCAATGCTTTTACAGGGTACTTACTACAAGAAGCAGCTGCTGAAGTTGTTCATACAGCTATCAACACTAAACAACCTATAACTATTTCTTCAGAACAAGTTGCGGCTGAAATAATATCCTCTACTGTTCTAGGCCCTCTAGCCAAAGCTAATCATGGTACAATTGCTCCTGTTCCTGCTACTGATTCAGCTAAATTCTTTATACAAGCAGCAATAAAACTTAATGCTATTGCTAATGAACATGACTTTAATGGTTTAATGAGTATAGCTGGACAACAAGAAAAAACCGCTATATTACATCATTATAAGAATAATGTTGGTGGTGCTTTATCTAAAGAAACTCAACGTCAACATGCCTTCGCTATTATAGATGCAAAAAGTGAAGAACTTTCCAAATCTTTATTAACGGACAAAGAAGTTAAATCTAACCCTAACCTTGGTGCCTATTGGCTTAAATCAACTGGACTAAGGTAACAACAATATTTCTACTTATTATTATTATGTCTTCCATCTTTCTTCTAAAGAAAGGTGGAAGTACTTAATGAAATAATTTTAATTACTATAATCCCCAAAATTTATTTATTGTATATGTAGATCACATTCTGGATAACACAACTCCCATATTTTTTATTTTACACAAAAAATGATGGGAGCATGTATTAAAAGATATTATTTAGAAATAGTATAAAGCACCAATTCCCAAGCTAAAAGTATCCTTCAATTTAACTTGTTGAAGATTTGTTTCTTTGGCAGTCATTTTTATCGCTGAAGTATTTCTCCAAGTAACTAAAGCTCTTAACCCAAACCGATCAGTTACTTTATGCTCAACAGAACCTCTTACTACTGGAAGCAACCTAGTTTTTGAAAACGTTGTAGCTGTACCATTAACACCAGCAATATTTAATGTATTGCTAGTAATAGTATACTTAGCATTTACATGAGATAACGATCCACCTACCATTAAAGCAACCGATGTATTATCAAATACATTGTACTTACCAACTAATCCCACATAAGGATTACTTTGCTTAAGTTTAGAATCATAAGATATAGTATTGCCTGATATTGATGCACCACAAACCCTTGATCCTGGACCAGCTGTATTAGATCTCTTAACATTCTTATCATATTCAAAACCAGCTTCTGCCCCAAAATTCTCGTGGAACATATGGCCAACAAATAAATTTAATCCTGGTGCACTTTTTTTAAGGACCTTATCACCATAACCAGATTTAAAACCCATAAAGTTATAAACAGCATCTAAACCAACATAAGATTCCCCTGCTACATTACCATGAGCATGAGAATAAGAGGTGGCAGATAATGCAACAACAAATGCAAATGCGCTTGCATTTAACTTCTTCTGTAAAGATATTTTTTTCATATTAAATCCATCCTAAATTTATAAAAAATTAATTAATTAATTAATTTTTTAATTGTATATCAAAAATTTAAAAAAATTAAGTATTAATTTATATGGTTAGTCAGTAAATTTGCCCACTAAGTTTAAACTTTTAGCAAAAGCATAAAATTGTTATTTTCGTTTTATGCTAAATTCGATAATAAGGCGATTTGTTATTTTCGCCCATGCAAATAGCCATCACCCTTATTTTCGTTTTTGACTTTTTCGAACTAATACCAACGTTAAGGTTCTTTCGTGCTTGCCTAATTTAATGGCAATTCTTCTGCTAACCCATTATTAAGTCTATTACGATAAAACTTTAAGCCTAATAATAATAACAACGCTACGCTACTAGCTACCATCCCACCAATAAAAATAGTTGATAAATCAAAAGTCTCTGCTAATAATCCTGCTAAAGAATTTCCTATAAAAACTCCGCAACCACTAACTAAATAAAATAAAGCAAATGCCGAGCCATATAAATCCGAAACGCTAGTCGCAACTAATGTACGCAATACTCCCTGAGTAAACCCTAAATGCATACCAGTTAAAATTAAACTAATAATTAACGTTAAATTAGTATCTGCCAAGAACCACATAATATTAGCTAAAATCAACACCATCAAACCAATTAACAATAATTTTTCTGTGGCAGCTTTGGTAAAAAATTTACGACTTATAAAGGCAAAATAAGTATGACTTAAATTTAAAATAATAAAAATTAATGGCGACCAACGCACAGACCAACCAAAATTTTTAACTTTTAACGATAAAAATGATTCACTAAACCTAGCAATCATTAAGAAAAACGTTATAAATAAGATCCCCCAATAATAACCAGAGAATTTTTTTAAATCATAAACATGCCCAAAAGATTGTTTACTACTAGCCGACCAAGGCGGATCTTTAATAAACAATAACAATACTATAACTGCAATAATTGCTGGTATTGCTGCTACATAAAAAATAATTTCATATTTAAGGCCAACAAAAAACATCATTAATATAGCAAAAGCAGCACCAAAAACTTCTCCTAAAACATATAATGCTTGTCTAAGTCCAAACGCATAACTTAAATTATTAGAATTTGAATCTGCAATTAACGCATCAGTTGGAGCCGATCTAATTCCTTTGGCAATACGATCGGTAGATCTTGCAAAACAAATCATTTGATACGAGGTAGAAAGAGCTAACATTGGTTTGGTAATTACGCTAATAATACTGCCAAATAAAATTAATATATAACGCTTTTGCAACCAATCACTAAAAACACCAGAAAAAATCTTAGCTACAAATGCTAAAAAAATTGCTACTCCCTCAATATAACCAATTTTAGCATAGCTAATATGTAAAACGTCTGTTAAAAAAAACGGTAATACCGACGCTGCCATTAAGCTTGCAAAAGACCAGCAAAAGCTAACGACTGATATGGCCCAAATTTTATTATTCTGTTGCACTATTAGAACTAATAGAACCAAAATTTACATTTAGCAAATTAATACTATTTTTTTCTAATTCTGGCATACCCAACGACCTATATGCTTGAATCATTATTTTTAAAGCGCTTTCTAGTGCAACTGTTCCATCGAAATCAGACACAATTAAATTAGCTCTATTTGCAGACGCTATATAGGCTTTTTTAGCTAAATAATATTCCGCTATATATAAATTATATAATGCTAGTTGATTACGTAAATGTATCATGCGTTGCCTAGTATCTTGTGCATATTTAGAGGTTGGAAACTTTTCTAATAATATTTTAAAATCATCAAATGATTGCACCGCAAAAGTAGGTTCTCTTCTACTACGATCTATTCTAAACATTTTATACATAGTAGTGTAATATTGATCGTATCCAGCTAAACCCTGCATAAAATGCGCATAATCTACATTAGGATGATTTGGATACATGCGTATAAAACGATCGGCTGCAGCTTTAGCTTGTAAATATTCTTTTTTACCATAATATGCATGAATTAATGCTAATTTAGCTTTATCTGAATAATCCCCGTATGGATAATTAGACTCTAATGCCTCAAAATCCTTTATTGCTACAGAAAAATTACCTTCCTCAGCGTGTTCTTTACCTTGGCTATAAATTTGCTTAGCCGAAAGCCCTACATAAGCATCAATATTTTTAGAAGAGCAACCAACTAATGCTGTTAGGCTAATGAGACTAATTATAATTAAACATACTCTAACTAACTTTGTATAAACTAAATTTATAGGTCTTTTTTTAAAATTATTGTAATTGTGCATAATTTATCTTAACTTATCTTTAATAAAAATTTTAAATAATTTAAATAATACTAATTTATACTGTAGTAAATGGCAATCGTACAACTCATTGAATTATCAGGAACTATACCACTAAATGCTAAAGATAAACGTTTAGATCAAGCATTAGCTATTTTATTCCCCGAATATTCTAGAGAAAACTTAAAACAATGGATCATCAAAGGAGACTGCCAAGTCAATAATAAAATATTATCGCCTAAAATAAAAGTAAAAGGTGGAGAAATAGTAAATATCTCAACTAAACTAACTATACAAAACCAAAATTGGCAACCAGAAAATTTGCCTCTAAATATAATTTACGAAGATCAAGATATTTTAATATTAAATAAACCTAGCAATATAATAATGCACCCTGCTGCTGGTAACTGGCAAGGAACAATCTTAAATGCTTTATTAAATTATAATACGGAGCTAAACCTGTTACCAAGAGCTGGAATTATCCATCGTTTAGATCAAGATACTACTGGATTAGTTATTGTTGCAAAAAACTTATTATCTTATAACCAATTAATCTTACAACAAAAAAATCATGAAATTACTAAAATTTACGAAGCTGTAGTATTTGGCACATTAATAGCTGGTGGTACAATTAATGCACCTATAGGCCGACATCCACGTAATAGATTAAAAATGGATGTAATAGACAATGGCAAGCCAGCTATAACTCATTATCGTATTTTAAAAAAATTTAAAAATCATACTCATATTAAATTACAGCTAGAAACTGGTAGGACCCATCAAATTAGAGTACACATGCAACATATTAACCACCCTATAGTTGGCGATCGATTATACTCTAAGTTTTCTAGCACTTTCCCCAGACAAGCTCTTCATGCTAAAGAATTGTCTTTTAAACATCCAATAACTAACCAAGATTTATGTTTTACTACAAGTTTGCCTTTAGATTTACAAAATTTATTAACAAAATTATGAATATACTTAACCCTACTTGGCCAAAGCCAAATAATATTCAAGCTTTTACCACGTTAAGAAATGCTAATTTATCTGAATTTATAAATACTAAAAAAAATATAGTTTTTGAACTTAAACAAGAACATGGAATTAATATTTTACCAGCTAACAACCTTAATTTAACTCCCAAAGCTGATGGTAGTTTTACTCAACAAAAAAATCTTGCATGTGTTGTTAAAACCGCAGACTGCTTACCTATTTTAGTTACTAATAAACAAGGTAGTTTTGTCTCTGCCATTCATGCTGGTTGGCGAAGTCTAGCTAAAGGAATTATAGCAAATTTTTTTACTCAAACTAAAATGCTTAATTTAAATCATCAAGATTTATTATTTTGGTTAGGCCCAGCTATTGGTCCACTAGTATTTGAAGTTGGTGAAGATGTGTTAGAACAATTTAAAATTTTAAATACGGATTTATATAAAAACGCTTTTAATAAAATTAGTAATACTAATAAAAATAATACTACTAATAAATATCTAGCTAATATTTATAAAATAGCTCAAATAGCTTTAGCTCAATTTAATATTAATAGTAATCAAATTTTTTCAGAAAATTATTGTACTTACTCGCAAGCTGAATTATTTTATTCTTATAGAAGAGAGCCGTCTTGTTCCAATAGGATGTTTAGCGTAATTTGGATAAACTAAGTTTTAACCAAAAAGATCTGCATGAGAGCCAGTACGAACAAATACTATATTATTCTCTTCTAAAAAATATATCATCAACCAGTCTGGTTCAATATGACATTCTCGGTAATCACTGTATTGTCCTCTTAAAGCATGATCCCGACATTTAAATGGCAATATTTGTTGATTAATTAAAATAAATATTATCTCGTGTAATTTTTTTAACTGCTTGCCACGCTTTTTCATGCGCTCTATATCTTGCTTAAATTTATTTTTATAAACAGGTTCTAACATTTATATACCTAATTGATCAAATAAATCCTCTGCATTCTTACATCTAACTAAGCCTTTACCTTGTTTAGCTTCTTTCATTGCACGTAAAGTTTCGCGGTTAGGTTTCCATTCAAAAGGTAACCCATGTTTTGCTTGTACTTGTTTATAAAACATAGTAATCGCTTGCGTTGTAGTAATACCCAAACTATCAAATACATTCTCTACTTCTTGCTTTAGCGTAGGTTCAACTCTAGCTCTAATATAATCTGTTTTAGCTACTCGCGAACTCCTCATATTTAAATCTCCTCAAATTCAATGTTTTAAATTAATTGTATCCCATTAGGGGTGCAAAATCAAACTAATGCATATTAATAAATATAAGTTTTTAATGTTTTAACTAATAATTTGTTATTTAAAATAAAGTATCCTTTAATGAATTACTAATCAAAAAAAGGAAGGATTTATGGAAATAGCAACTCGATTTTTCCGACCAACAACTCAAAGTTTATTTTTATTTGGACCAAGGGGTACTGGAAAATCTACCCTGGTAAAAAGTGTATATACACACGCTGTCATGATTGACCTACTAGAACCAAACTTATATAGACAATACCGAGCTAAACCAGAACGATTAAAATATTCAATCTAGAGATCTAAAAGGACTGCAAGAATTTAAAAAAGATTATCCAGAAAGTTTTGTAATATTATTACATGGTGGTCAAGAAACCATAATGATTAATAATATTTTATGTACACCAATTAATAATTTTTTGCTCAAATTAATTCCTGGACAAGCATTTCCGTATTTTATACCGTAATAATATATACTAAATGCACTAAAAATAGGTTGACTACTTAATCTCTGCCCATATATATAATAAATAATAGTTTAATTAATATTATGGATACGATATGGGTGTACCTAAATTTACTTCTCAATTACAGGAAGCACTAGCTGCAGCACAATCTATGGCGGTAGGTAAAAAACATCCTACTATCGAGCCAATCCATGTCATGAGAGCTTTATTAGAACAACCACAAAGCAGTACGGCAGAGCTTTTATCCAAAATAAATGTTAATATTACCGCATTAAAAACCGCTCTTAATCAGGCTATAGAACTATTGCCACAAATTGTTAGTGGTCAACCAGACATTAGTGTTTCTCAAAACTTATCTCGTATTTTAAACACCGCTGATTTTCTAGCTCAACAAAAAAAAGATCAATACATTGCAACCGAACTATTTTTATTAGCGGCTTTAGATGATCAGGGTACTCTAGGAAATATATTACGTGATTATAAAATTAATAAACAACAGCTAGAACCATTAATAGAACAGCATAGAGCTGGGGAAAAGATTATGGATCCTAACGACGAAGCTAACAGGAATGCCTTAGAAAAATACACTATAGATTTAACTAAAAAAGCTGAAGCTCAAAAATTAGATCCTGTTATTGGCCGAGACGATGAAATTCGTCGCATTATTCAAGTTTTACAACGCCGCACTAAAAATAATCCTGTATTAATAGGAGCTCCAGGAGTTGGTAAAACTGCTATTGTAGAAGGATTGGCTCAAAGAATAATTAATGGTGAAGTACCAGAAGGTTTAAAAAGAAAAAGAGTTCTATCGCTAGATTTAGGCGCTTTAATTGCTGGGGCTAAATTTCGTGGTGATTTCGAAGAAAGATTAAAAGCCGTATTAAAAGCTCTTGCTAAACAAGAAGGTGAAATTATTTTATTTATAGATGAATTACATACTCTAGTAGGGGCTGGCAAAGCAGAAGGGGCTTTAGATGCTGGCAATATGTTAAAACCTGCTCTTGCTCGAGGAGATCTACATTGCGTAGGAGCAACTACTTTAAACGAATATCGTGAAAACATCGAAAAAGATGCAGCATTAGAAAGAAGATTTCAAAAAGTTTTAATTACTGAGCCAACTGTCGAAGATACTATTGCAATTTTACGAGGTCTACGTAAACGTTACGAATTACATCATAGCGTAACAATTACCGATCCAGCTATAGTTGCAGCAAGTACCTTATCCCATAGATATATAACCGATAGACAATTACCAGATAAAGCCATAGATTTAATCGACGAAGCTGCTAGTCAAATTCGAGTTGAAGTAGACTCTAAACCAATAGAACTAGATAAGCTAGAACGTCGTTTAATTCAATATAAAATCGAATTTGAAGCCCTTAAAAAAGAAACTGATGAAGCTTCTAAAAAACGTCTAGATATATTAGAAAAAAACATTAAAGACACCGAAAAAAGTTATAAAGAATTAGAAACTGTTTGGCTACAAGAAAAGGCCGCCCTAGAAGGCAGTCATACTTTACACGAACAATTAGAACAATTACGACAAGAACTTAGTTTAGCGCAACGAAAAAATGATTACGCTAAAATGTCTGAAATTCAATATGGTTCCATCCCAGAAATAGAAAAAAAATTAGCAGCAGCCAGTAACACTGATTTAAAAAACTTAAAATTACTTAGAAATAAAGTAACCGAACAAGAAATAGCTAATGTATTATCAAAAGCCACCGGAATTCCAGTTGGCAAAATGCTGCTTGGCGAACGCGATAAATTATTAAATATGGAAGATATTCTAGCTAAAAGAGTAGTTGGACAACCATCCGCAATTTCTGCAATTGCCAACGCTATTCGTCGCTCTAGATCTGGTTTGGCAGAAGCTAATCGACCAATCGGATCATTTTTATTTTTAGGCCCAACTGGCGTTGGTAAAACTGAAATTTCTAAAGCACTAGCAGAATTTCTATTTGATCGAGAAGATGCCATCATCCGTATAGACATGACAGAATTTATGGAAAAACACAGCATATCTAGATTAATTGGTGCTCCACCAGGATATATTGGGTACGAAGAAGGAGGTTATTTAACCGAAAAAGTACGTAGAAAGCCTTACAGTGTAGTTTTATTTGATGAAGTAGAAAAAGCCCACCCTGATGTATTTAATATTTTATTACAAGTATTAGACGATGGTAGACTTACTGACAATTTAGGTAATACTGTAGATTTTAAAAACACTGTAATTATCATGACCTCTAATTTAGGATCAACTGCGATTCATGATATGGCAGAAAAAAATAATAAAACTAAGCTTAAGCAAACTGTTATGTCTATTGTTGATCAATTTTTTAAACCAGAATTTATTAATAGAATAGACGAAATAACTATTTTCGATCCGTTAGATTTAACTCAATTACGTAAAATTGTTGATTTACAATTAGAAAAATTAAAATTTCGTTTAAAAAATTTAGATATTACTCTATCTTTAACAGAGCCATGTAAAGACCAAATAGTCTCCGTTGGGTTCGATCCGCTTTATGGAGCTAGGCCATTAAAACGAGCTATTTCCCAATTAATAGAAAATGCTTTAGCCCAAGAATTATTAGCTGGTAAATTTATAGCTGGGGATCAAATTATTGCCGATCTTAACGAAGAAAAACAGATTGTTTTTAAAAAATATGTGTACTGAAGTGAATCACATAGCTTGCACATACTAATTTCAAAGTTCTTCATAAGAATCTCGGCGCAGTTTGATGGCAACAACTAAAACCAAATAAATTTTAGGTTCAACACGATAAATTACCCTATAATCACCTACTCTAAGTCGCCTATGACCTTTGAAGGAATAGCGCAATGGTTTACCAAAACCAAGTGGATCAACAGTTAATCGCTCTTCTATAGCTTTTTTGATCCTAATTTTTGCGGTTGAGCTAAGCAGAGGGATGTGTTCTTTAACCACAACCGGTAAATACTGAACTGTATATGACTTATTTCCAGGCTTTGTCATGAGATATTGGTTTCACACCCTCAACATCTAATTCTTCAGCAAGAGCAGAAAAATACTTGTCTTCATGGCGCTCTAAAGTTTCCATGATAATGTTCCCTATAAGGTGCGAAATAGATCGATGTCTTTTTTTAGCAAGACTTGCTAAAACATTAACGATATTTTGATCAAGAGTAACATTAACTCTAGGATTTTTAGTTGTCATATATAAAGATCCACTTTTTATGGTAGTGTAGCACTTGTTACATCACCTGGTCAATAATTAATTTTTTTACTGCTTATATGTACCTGTTTATATACATCCTGACCGTGCGCGAATTCACCCCTCTAACCCCAACTCTTGAGCTAATTGATAAACCGCCATAGCATAATTATTGCTATTATTATATTTAGTGATAACAGTAAAATTATTAAACCCTAACCAATATTCTTTATTATTATTTTCCCCAACAAATTCTAATAATGCTGTTTGTTTAGGTAAATTTATAGGATTATTTTGCTTTGTTTTAACAGCAATTTTACCTTGGCTTTGCCAACCATGTTTATGAAAATAGTTTGCAATACTACCTATAGCATTGTGCATATTATTTAGATCTTTAGTCCCTGCATTAGCAAAATCTATCGCATATGCCCTATAACTACTGGATATAAACTGAGCTGGACTCATAGCTCCAGCATACGAACCAGTAATAGTATGTGGATTTAATTTTTCTTCTTTAATTAATAACAAAAAATTCTCTAATTCGCTTCTAAAAAATTTTTCTCGTGGAGGATAATCAAAAGCCAAAGTAGCTAATGCCTGTAACACAGAAAACCGACCTACAACCTCACCATAAAAACTTTCTACTCCTAAAATAGCAGTAATTAATTCTTTTGGTACTCCAAATTGCTTCTCTGCCTTGAGTAAGGCTTTATTATGCTCTTTTAAAAAAACTTTACCTTTATTAATTCTTTCGTTAGAAATTAATAGTTTTTTATACTGACCCCAAGAAAGCTTTTCTGTAGGGTTAGCAATTTTTTGTAATACTTCTTGATTAGTATCGTATTTATTAAATAATAACTCTAATTGATTCTTTTCAAAATTATGTTTTTTAACCATAGTAACAATAAATTGTTGTACCTCTGGTCTTGTATCAAAGCTTTTAGCAAAAGAGCTATTTATAAATACAAACAAAATTAAACAATAAATTTTTTTCATTTTTTCACCAAAATACGATGTGATTGAATAGACATTAAAATTCCATAACTAATCATAATAATCATTAACGAAGTACCGCCATAACTAATTAGCGGTAATGGTACGCCTACTACTGGCAAAATACCAGACACCATACCAATATTTACGAACACATAAACAAACAGTACCATGGCAATGCTACCCGCCAATAATCTATTATAAGTATCTTGCGCTTTAGTACCTATATATAAACCACGAATTATAATAAAACTATAGATCGATAATAATACTATTATTCCTATTAAGCCAAATTCTTCACTAAAGACAGCAAAAACAAAATCTGTGGCACGTTCTGGTAAATATTCTAAATGAGATTGCGTACCATTTAACCAACCCTTACCATATATTCCACCAGATCCAATGGCTATTTTAGATTGAATAATTTGATAACCTTTGCCTAACGGATCGTTTTCTGGATGTAATAATGTTAAAATTCGTCCTTTTTGATAATCTTTTAACAACATCCAAAGCAATGGCATCGTTACAAAACTTGCACTTAATAAACATATTACTTGTCGCCATTTAATTCCAGAAAAAAATATTACTAAACAACCACTGCTCATAACCAAAATTGCAGTTCCTAAATCTGGTTGCAACGCTATTAAAATAACCGGTAACATAATATAAATGCCAGCCATAAATAAGTTTTTTAATGATGGCGGCAAGATATGTTCATGTAAAGTTTTAGCTACCATCATAGGAACAGCTAGCTTCATTAACTCTGCAGGTTGAAATCTTATTAACCCTAACTCTATCCATCTTTTAGCACCTTTACTAGTAATGCCAATCCCAAAAACTAAAATTAAGATTAACAATCCAAATAAATATAAAAAAACCGTCCAGTTTTTTAAAACCCTTGGAGAAATATGCGCAACTAAAATCATAAACACTAAAGATATAAACATGCGCACGGCTTGTCTTTGCAATAACATTATATCTGATTTAGCACTGTATAAAGCCAACAAACTAATTGTAAACAATAATAAAATACCAATTAACATTGGTACGTCAATATGTAATTTATTAACAAAAGTATGCCTTTTATATGACGACATATGCATACTAACTTGTTGAGGTATTAATAAAAATTTTTGATTAGTTCCTTTCACTATTGATATTAACCTCTGTATTATTAATTTTTTTTAAATAAAAATTTATTAACTTACTAGCAATTTTATAACTACCTTTTTCGTTCTCTAAAATAACCGCAATAGCTATTTTAGGAGATTCAACTGGAGCAAAGGCCATAAACCAAGTATGATCTCGTAATTTCTTTTTAACTTTACTTTCATAATATTTTTCATCTTGCTTTAGCCCAAAAATTTGAGCTGTACCAGTTTTACCTGCAATATCTAAATTAGGTTGATATATCCAATGCGCAGTTCCATGCTCGCTAGTAATTACTTTCTGCATTGCTTTTATTATAACATCCCAATTTTTTTCGTTATTAATTTTTATTTTTTTTATTTCCGAATAGTTTGAGTTTGGTTCATGAAACTTAAACTCTGTGTTTCCTAATTTATATTTACTAATAGTAGATAATGGTATTTTTTTACCACGATTAGCAATTATTGCTGCTACTTGAGCAATTTGAAGTGGCGTTGCTAAAGTATATCCTTGACCAAGGCCAGTAATTAAAGTTTCTCCAGGAAACCAAGCTTGTTGTTTAACTTTGTATTTCCAACTACGAGAAGGCGCAATCCCAGAATTTTCTCCCTCAATATTAATACCAACTGGTTTACCAAATCCAAAATTACTTAATATGTCGTGCATTCTATCTATACCTAATCTATCTGCAACATGATAAAAATAAGTACCACAACTCTCTGCAATAGCATTTTCCAAATCTATATACCCATGCCCTTCCCTTTTCCAACCCCTATACAAACGTTCATCATTTTTTAGTTTATAGTACCCAGGATCATAAATGGTATAACTTGGAGTTATTACATTATGCTCTAACGCCTGTAATGCAATTAAAGGCTTGATAATCGAGCCAGGAGGATATTGACCACTAATTGCCCGATTAAACAACGGTTGTTCCGGAGAATTTTGTAAATTTTGATAAGTTTGTTGATCCATACCTTTCGCAAATAAATTTGCACTAAAACTAGGATTACTAAATAAAGATAAAATTTCACCGGTAGCTGGTTCTATAGCAACTACCGCTCCTTGACTATCTTGTAATAATTCTGCTGCTTTATTTTGCAAACTAACATCAATTGTTAGATACAAATCTCCGCCAGACTCTGGTAACTTTACATCCAATTCTCTAATAATGTTTCCTCTAGCATCTGTTTCAATTTTTTTAAAACCAGGACTACCGCGTAATATTTCTTCAGCAGTTTTTTCTATACCACTTTTACCAATTTGATGTATACCACGATACTTATTAACCTCTATATTATTTTTTAAATCTTGTTCACTAATTTGACCAGTAAACCCCAATAAATGAGCCAAAGCATAATCGAACAAATAATTTCTAGATAATCTAGCAACAATTTCCACATCCTCGAATAAATGCTTATCGACCGAAAACTTTGCTACTTCCTCCTCCGATAATCTTGATTTTAAAGGTATACTTTCTAAACGATATTTAAACTTAAATAATTTACGAAAATTTTGAATTTCTTGATCAGACAAATTTAAAATTTTCTGGGCTTTATCTAAAGTATCCTTTAAATTTTTAACATTAGCAGGAATTATTTCTAAACTATAAATTGGCGTATTCTCAGCTAGCAGCACTCCATTTCTATCAAAAATTAAACCTCTAGGAGGATCTATTGGCACTACTCGCATTTGATTATTATTAGCTAAAGTCAAAAATTTATCGTGCTGTACAACCTGTAAATATATTAACCGAATTAATAACACCGAAAAACAACATCCAACAATTATTACTGCGCTAACAACCCTATTAATATATAAACGATATTCTTGAGCATGATCTTTTAAATTTATCAAATTTAACATGCAATTATTATAATCTTAGTTGGACAAAAAATCGTTAAGCACGTGCCCAAAATAATTAGTTAAAATTTTATCTTCTCCTTGCAAGATATTGGTTAGAATTTTTTATTAAATCTTGACATATTTTTATACATTCATCTATTGTTGGTCTGTTTTCTGGATCTTTAATGGTCATTCTCCTAGATAACTTTTGCAATACATGGTTTTTAGTAATCTCTTTGCTAATTTCAAGCCATTTACCCAAGCTATATATGTCCGATGAATAGCTAGCAAAGCCTGTTGCACATTCTGGTCCATGATAATGATCTACCTTTGTTGGTTCAAAATCTATTTTGAACGGTAATTTAATTTTACCTGCTTTATTAGCTTCTTTAGCAAAACCAAAATCAATTATGGTTGCTTTTTTAGTAACTGGATCATATAAAATATTATTAAAACTTAAATCACCATGAATAATTTTAAAATCTTCATGCAGTTTTTTGGTTGATTCAAATGCCTTTAATACTGCTTCTACTTTTTCTAAATAACTAATTTCTGGTTTTGACAAAAAAGATTTTAAACTAACTCCTTCAACAAAATCAGAAACTAAATAATACTTATGATCAGGTTTACTAGTAGCAATATGACGATTTAATGAACCAAAATACTGCTGTACTATCTTTATTGTATTTTCTTCAGATTCTAAATTTTCTAAATCATCACTTGATATTTTAGCCGCTAATATTTTACCACTTTCTAAACTTTGAGCTAATTTAACTTTCCCAAAACTACCTTCACCTAAAAAAGTTGCCGCTTTTGAATCAGGAATAGAAGCTTTACCAGCATAAATAATCACTAATTTATTATTATCTATTTTTACTATGGAAAAATCTAATGCAAACCCTAATTCTGTTTCTATTGCCTCATAATATGATTGTTTAACTCTAGACATCCCTCTCAAACTGTCATCTCTATTTCTAGTCCTTGGGAGCTTAACCTCATTTTTATGCTTTACAAAATATTCTTTAATTTTTTTTATTTGTTCTTGAGTAAATGGAATGCCAGTATCAGAAATTATCTTTATATTATCAAGTTGTTTAACGCTTTTATTAAGTTTAGAAAACTGAATAGTTTTAAACTTTTTTCGAGGTTTTATATCTTCTTTTACTTCTTCTGTTATTTCTGATGCTAACCGTTTTTTCGATAACTTAGAACTTGGCATATCCATAGCCTCCTTTTATTTTTAATAAAAAAACCTATCTACAAACTTAAGTATAGTTTACAACACGAGACAAATAGGAATTTTTTAATTTAAATTAGGAGGCGTGCAGTTACAGCTATTTTTAAGACCTAAATTCTAGACATAATTCAAGAATTAATGCCCATGTATACTCTCTATTATTACTACTATTAATCTTATTTGTAGTATCAAGATTTTTAATAGCTAAGTCTATCTCTGCTGCTTTTTGCAACAAGTTACCCAGCTGTTTTTTAATTTTAAAATCACTAGCTTTATACAACATATTTCTAATTTCTTTAATAATTGCCCATAAGATTAATATTGCTTCTTCACCATGTTTCTTTAAACTATTTAATAAATAAATAATTTGTTCTACATTTTTGCTTGCTAAGGCATTTTGTAAATCAAAAACAGAAAATTGTGCTTCATCCGACATAAAACTTTCTAATTTTTCTAAATTTATTTCTTGAACTATTTCTGGCATGTCTTTAAAAACTAAACTTAATTTATAAATGCTTTGGGCAGCTTCAAGTAAATTATTTTGATACATAGACACAAATTTAACTAATGCGTTATTAGCAATAGTTAAACCAACTTGCTTAAATTGATCAACCACCCATTTTTGCATGCTAATTTTAGATAATTGTTTAGTTACAATTACTACCCCTGCTTTATTTATTGCTGCAAACCAAACAGTATTAAATATTGCTTTTTCTAATCTATCGGCAATTAATACTATAATAAAATTATTTTGATCTAAATTATTAATTAAATTAATTAATTCTTCTTGCTGTTGTTTGTTAAATTTAGCATTACCAATATTAATTTTTATTAGTTTA
>JBEKHL010000017.1:0-28094 GCA_050012295.1 Gammaproteobacteria bacterium | reverse complement strand
GACAATCGCTATAATTGTACGACCAATTATCCCTAGTAGTAGCTCCTGATAATTCTTTGATTAACAATTCTTTAATAACTTTATTGTAAGAAATTCCAGATATTTTTACTATACTAATACCTTTGTTTAACAAATATGCCGAAATCATCAAATCATCACTTAAAAAACAACTTTTTGGCATATTATCCATTAATGAAAAAATATCATCTTTAAAAAACTTACGCTTATAAGCAACCACACTAGAACCAAGCACATTCAAGCTTGGCCTATCACCTAACGTTATTGGTTTTTCCTCTAATTCAAAATTTGGCTTAAACAAAATATTTAACCCATCCGTAGTAACGACACTACTTAATTTATAATTAGTCTTATAAGTACCTGGCAAATATTGCTTCACTATATCTCTTATAGAATGTTTTGGATAAATATGATTATCGTCAACAGTAATTATTATAGTATCTGGATCATGTTCTTTTTCTAAGGTACCTATAAGTTTAATGGCCGGACCATAATCTTTAGTTCTATTAACGATTACTTTTGGATCGGTTTTAAGCCAGGCTGGTATAATATATTTTTCATCATCATTGTTATCTCGCGGTATATTTAGATAAATTCGATCTGGTTTAATACTTTGCCTATAAAGAGATTTAAGTACAGGTTGAATTTTATTAATTCTATCTGGAGTTGTAGTTAATGACACTACAATATTAGCTGGATTTTTTTCTAAATTTTGTTTTACCGTTCTAGTTTCTAAAGGACCGATATAAAAAAGTATTGTTGCAGTAAATACATAAATTAATATTATTATACTTAATGATGTTATGAAAAAAGTTAACAATATTTTTTTTATACTATTCATATTAATTGTCATATTAATTGCTAAAAACCTCTAAATAAAATAATAATATACTAAAATTGATATAATGCTAGAATGTGCATTAAGTATATATTGTAGCCCTTGTTATCTAATAATTTTTATTACAAAATAAACCTTTTGATAATCAAGGAATTTTTTAACTATTGTGAATAATTTATATCGGCTATTATTAATGACTATTATGCACGCAAATACAAAAATCTTTTTTAATAGACCTCATGCAAGCAGACGCAACAGAACAAAATCTAGCTTGCCAGCTAAAAATAATAGTTCTATTATCATTTTTTTAACAGGGCTGTTAGTTGGAATTATAATTACTCTGCTAATAATTTTTTTAAGCAAAAACAACATGGATATATCATACAAATTATCTAATAAAAAGCTCTCTCCCCATAGCCATAATAAAGTATTAGCTCCTCATAATATTAATAAAAATACTAATATTAATACTAAAAAACCCAACCATACTAACAATTATGAGTTTTATAACTTGCTGCCCAAAATGGGATCGCCAACTAATAAAAATTATTATTATATCCAAGCAGGAACCTTTCATACCGTAATAGAAGCTGATGAATTAAAAGCTAAATTAACTTTACAAGGCTTCGAAACTAATATAGAAACATCTTCTATCCAAGACAAAGTTTGGTATAAAGTATTACTTGGGCCTTTTTCCTCAGAAGAAATAGCCATAGTCAAAAAACGACAATTAGATTTGGCAGGGTTTAAAAATACCTTTATAAGAATCAATGAAAAAAACGAAAACTAAACATATAGGTTAACACTATGAATACTATATATAATAACCATAAACAATTTTGTGGCACTACAGTAGTTAGCGTCAGGAAAGACAATAAAGTTGTTATAGGTGCAGACGGACAAATAACTTTTGCAAAATCTATGATTTTAAAAGGAAATGCAAAAAAAGTACGTCGCCTATTTAAAGATAAAGTTATTGCTGGGTTTGCCGGAGGTACTGCCGATGCTTTTACCTTGTTCGAAAAATTCGAAGCTAAACTAGAATCTTATTCTGGACATTTAACTAGAGCTGCAGTTGAGCTAGCAAAAGATTGGCGTACTGATAAAATATTACGTCGATTAGAAGCAATGTTATGTGTTGCTGATGCTAAAACTTCCTTAATAATAACCGGTAATGGTGATGTAATAGAGCCTGAAGATGGCTTAATGGCTATTGGTTCTGGAGGAACATTTGCTCAAGCTGCAGCTACCGCTTTATTAAATAATACTGAATTAAACGCTATACAAATAGTAGAAAAATCCCTAGATATCGCAACTAAAATGTGTGTATTTACTAATGAATACCGAACTATTGAGGTAATTGAATGGAACACTTAACCCCTTCTCAAATTCAACGTGAACTTGATAAACATATAGTAGGGCAAGAAAAGGCTAAACGGGCTGTTGCTATAGCTCTACGTAATCGCTACCGCCGTATGAAAATAGAGCAACCACTTTGTAATGAAATTACTCCTAAAAACATTTTAATGATAGGACCAACCGGTGTTGGTAAAACAGAAATTGCTAAACGTTTGGCCAAATTAGCCAATGCTCCATTTATAAAAGTAGAAGCAACTAAATTTACCGAAATAGGCTATGTTGGACGAGATGTAGAATCTATAATCCGAGATTTAACCGATATTGCTGTAAAAAATACTAGGATAGAAGCTTTTACTAAAGTTAAAGAACACGCTAGTAAAATTGCCCAAGATCGAATTTTAGATATATTATTACCGTCTAGTAAAACCCCTAACGAAAACTCAATAGAAGATAGCGTAGTAACCAGAGAGCTATTTAGCAAAAAATTACAAGATGGTGAACTAGACAACCAAGAAATAGAAATTGAAAGTTCTTATAGTGCCATCGGTATTGAAATTATGGCTCCACCAGGAATGGAAGAAATGACTAGCCAATTACAAAGTATGTTTCAAAATTTATCTGGAGAAAAAAAACGACTAAGAAAAATGAAAATAAAAGATGCATTTAAATTCTTAAGTGAAGAAGAATCAGCAAAATTAATTAATGATGACGATTTAAAAATTAATGCCATTGAAAAAGTTGAACAATCCGGCATAGTATTTATCGACGAAATAGACAAAATAGCTCAACGTTCAGAAAGAGTACAAAATACCGATATATCTAGAGAAGGAGTTCAGCGCGATTTATTACCACTAATAGAAGGCTCTACAGTTTCTACTAAATATGGAATGGTAAAAACCGATCATATTTTATTTATAACTTCTGGCGCTTTCCATTTCTCTAAACCATCCGATCTAATCCCAGAACTACAAGGTAGGTTACCAATTCGGGTTGAATTAGATCCTCTAACTACCGCTGACTTTATAAAAATTTTAACAGAGCCTAAAGCTAGCTTAACTGAACAATATTGTGCCTTACTAAAAACTGAAGGCATAGATTTAATATTTACTACTACTGGCATTCAAACGTTAGCTAAAATTGCATGGGAAATTAATGAAAAAACTGAAAATATTGGTGCTAGACGATTACATACTGTTTTAGAACGAGCATTAGAAGATATTTCTTTTAAGGCCTCAGACTTAGAAGACGGAACTAAATTAACAATCGATGACAAATATGTATTGCAACAATTAGAACATTTAAGTAAAAATGAGGATCTAACCAGATTTATTTTATAAAATAAAAATAAGGGAGCTTAGTAATGGATAATAAACCTATAGATTGCATTTTCTGTAAAATAATTAATAATGAATTACCAGCAGAATTTATATATCAAGATGATATTGTTGTAGTATTTAAAGATATTAATCCAAAAGCTCAAACTCACTTATTATTAGTACCAAAATTACATATAAGAAGCTTATCCGATCTTGGTTTCGAACATCAGGAAATTATTACGTATGCAATGTATAAAATTCCGGAAATAGCAAAACAATTATCTTTAGCTGGATTTAGAACAATAATTAATACTGGCAAAGAAGGCGGACAGATGGTCGATCATCTACACTTTCATATACTGAGTGGTAAAAATTTATCAGGATTTTAGTTAATTTTTAATTTGTTTGAGCATCATATCAAATTTTGCTAGCACTTCTTTAGACGGAGCTTTAGTATATAAAGTAACTATTATAATAGTTAAAGTACTTAATAAAAACCCTGGTAAAATTTCGAAACCCACTCCTAAATCAGGATGGTTTAATAATTTTTGACTAATTACAACTACTACCATACCAACAATAATCCCACAAATTGCAGCATGTTTAGTCATTTTACGCCAATATAAGCTACATAATATTGTTGGTCCAAATGCTGCACCTAACCCAGACCACGCAAATGCTACCGAACCTAAAATAGTTTTACTCTGATCTAATGCTAATAATACTGCAATTATTGAAACAATTATCATAATAATTTTACCAATTAATAAACATTGCCTATCGCTAACAATTTTTTTACCAGAAAGATGAACAAAATCTTCAACTACAATACTTGCAGTAGTTAAAATATATGCTGATACAGAATTCATAATAGAAGCCAATACTGCCGACCATAAAATACCTGTAACCCAAGGATTAAATAATGCTCTAGACAAGGCAAGAAATACTGTCTCTGGTGACTCTAAATTATTTTGTCCATAAAATGCTATACCAAAAAACCCTGTTGCTATCGCTCCAAGTAAAGATAATAACGTCCAACTCATACAAATACGTCTAGCAATTGGTAATTCTGTAATTGATCTAATGGCCATAAATCTAACATTAATATGTGGTTGACCAAAATATCCTAACCCCCACACTAATAATGAACTTAGACCTAAAATTTTTAGATCACTAAATATGTTTAAATAATTATGATTAATGTTATGAACCATAGTAACTGCTGGTTCAACTCCACCTAAATTATTAATTGTTACAATTGGAACAATTAATAACGCTACAAACATTAAACTACCTTGAAAAAAATCTATCCAATTTACTGCTAAAAATCCACCTATAGTAGTATAAGAAATTATAATTATTGAGCTAAGTAATAATGCTGATAAATACTCTAAACCAAAAAGATCTTGAAATAATATTGCTCCAGCAATAAATCCGGCTGCAGCATAACAAGTAAAAAACATTATACTAGCAAGACTAGTTACTAACCGTAAAATTCTTTTATGATCTTGAAATCGATTATGTAAATAAGAAGGTAAAGTTAAAGAATTATTGGCAATTTCAGTATAAACTCGTAATCGTTTAGCAACAAAGATCCAATTACACCAAGCCCCAATTAATAAACCTATCGGCATCCAAATTTTATTAAGGCCTTTAGTATAAATTAACCCTGGCAACGCCATAGTTAACCAACTGCTCATGTCTGAAGCGCCAGCACCTAAAGCCGCGATTGGACCGCTTAATCTTCTCCCAGCTAAAATATAATCTGATAAGTTTCTAGTTACATATTTACCAATAATAGCTATTACTAAAACAGCTATTATATAAATAATAAAAACTATAATAATTTGTAATAATTCAGGACTAGGGAGAGACAACATCATACTCTATTCAAACTCCCAAAAATCCATGACTTGAAACAACACTAAAAACTATCTCTATACACAATAATATAATAATAATCCATTCTAATTTTGAGGAATGCTGTATATGCAACTCATTAACTAGCATATCTAATAATTGTTGAATAACACTAAGCTTTTGATTCAAAATCCAAACTCGTTTTTCTTGATCAAGATAAGTAGTTACCATCTCGTGAATAGATTCTAAATCTGGCTTATCCCAAAAAAAATTCGGAACATCTAATAAATCTAAATGTAAATTAATAGAATCTCGATCAATAAAAATTCGTCCCATTAATTTCCGGATCTCTTTTCTAGATAATAAAGTTTTTCCTTTTTTAGCTAAATCTTCTGGTAATTTTTTAGTGATTTCTATAATTCCTTGTATAGTATTCTCGAAACCACCCAATTTAACTGACTGAGCAACACCATAAGAAAAAGCTAATTTAGTGTATATATGATTATTTGGTAGAATAATGTGATCTGCTGCAATTTTAGCTTTATCTCCATAACTATAAGAAAAAGCGTCATCATCCTCTGCACCAAGTTTATCAGCACAACAATCTGTTAAAGTAGCTAATATTTTTGCCTCTAGTTGTTCTGTTATACCCCAATAAACAACAGCTCCATAAGAAAAAATAAATACATCTCCATTAGTAGCACTAACTGTTTCTTGAATAACACAAGGATTGGTTACTGAAAAATAAATTACATCTTCCAACTTGGAAACTTCATAATTTTTTGATAATAAGCTAATTACTTTTTTAATATCAAACGTATGGCTAAAAGAATAAGCACCACACTTCATAATATATTAATCATATAATTTTAAATAAAAAGGATCTGCATTATTAACTATAACATTATCAAATTTATTATACAAATACTCTGTCAGCTTTACAATACTACTAGCTTGAACATATTGGACAGTAGGTTCTATTTTCAATTTTTGATTTAGACCTAACAACATCTTTTGTTGTAACAAGTGTGCTCCATCGCCCACTACCAATATAGAATTATTTGATATTTTTATATCTTTTGGTTCCGCCAAAGAATCTTCTTGTATCAATATTGGAAATCCGCTATCTTCATTTGAATTAATTCCATATATTCCATAATATACTTGCCCCATCTTGGCATCTATACACGGCATAATATATTCACAACCAAATTGCTCATACCCTTGTAATGCTAACGCCCATAAACTAGAAATTTTTATAATTGGTTTTTGCCAGGTAAGATGCAAACCTTGAATTACACTACTTGCGATTTTTAAACCAGTAAAACTACCTGGACCTGCACCAAATGCTAATAGTGTTAATTTATTTAATTCAACTTGATTTTCTTTTAATAGCTCATTAATCATCGAAAGTAATTTTTGCGCACGTACTATATTAGAAGCTATAGCAATCTCTTTTATTTGTCCATTATATAGTAAGGCAACAGAACAATTATTAGTAGAAAGATCCAATCCTAAAATATTAACATTATTTTTATTCATAACTTATATACTAAATTCATATGCATTTAGTATATATAATTCAGTATAAAAAAATAGAGTTACTTTGTATGTCGCAACAAAATAACTCTATCTGCAGCTTTCAAATGACAATTAATTAAGCAAGTTGTAATCTAGCTTTTACTGCTTTAGCTCTAGAACGATGGTGTGATGCTTTCTTTCTAGAAGCTTTTTTTCTAGAAGCTTTTTTTACGCCACTTTTTTTAGATCTAGATTTTTTAACAGCTGTTTTTTTACCAGATTTCCTCTTATGAGAAGTTTTCTTATGAGAGGACTTTCTTACAGCTGCTTTTTTTAGAGGCGATTTTCTTTTCGCCTTTCCAGCTACACTACGTTTCTTTGCTTTACTTCTTGTCTTCTTTGCACTTGCCATGATCAATCTCCCAAGGCTACCCAGAATTAAATCGTCAATACAAAACATAGCACAAATATTGTAATTATGCATAACAAAAAATCAATTTTTTTTAATTGGTTTTTTGTTATGCCAACTCTAAGAAACTAATTCGATAATTTTGCTGAAAATTTCAGGCTGTTTTCTGGATGCATCTATGTTAATAAATTTTGTTAGATCCTTGGTTTCGTACCAGTTGATTAATGGTTTAGTAATTTGATGGTACACGTTTAAACGCTGACGAATAATTTCTTCTTGATCGTCTTTCCTAATAACCAATTGTTCCCCTGTTATATCGTCAACATTAGGTTGTTTAGGCGGGCTATACTTTACATGGTATACTCTTCCAGATTCCAAATGATACCTACGACCAGACAATCTATCTATAATAATTTGATCATCTACATTTAAATAAATAATAAAATCAATTTTTATGCCTGTATTTTGTAATGATTTAGCTTGAACTAAATTACGAGGAAAACCATCTAATAAAAACCCATTTTTATATTGTGGTTTTGATATTTCATTTCTAACTAAATTTATTATAAGGTCATCACTAACTAATTTGCCAGATTCAGTCGCTTGTTGGGCCTTTAACCCTAACTCAGTACGATGATATATTGCTTGACGCAACATTTCCCCGGTAGATATATGACCAATCGAAAACTTTTCGCATAACAATAATGCCTGAGTACCTTTGCCTGCTCCAGGAGGACCTAATAATATTATATTCATTTTTCCAACCACCTTCTTTTTATATTTAATTCGACATATAGTAGCTAAAAACTATACTATTTAAAATATGACAAACAAAATAACTAGACCAACAATTCCTATCATTAAGAATGAACTCTTAATTAAAGAATCATGGAAAATATTTCAAATTATATCAGAATTTGTAGATGGCTACGAACGCCTATATAACATTGACCCAGCAATTAGTATCTTCGGATCGGCCAGACTTAGTAAAAATCATAAGTACTGTAAATTAGCTAAAAATATTGCCAAAGAATTATCTAATGCTGGTTTCTCTATAGTGACTGGTGGTGGTGGCGGAATTATGGAAGCTGCAAATTTTGGGGCATATCAAGGTAAATCGCTAAGTATTGGGTTAAATATAGTATTGCCTAATAAAGAAGTAGCTAATAATTATCAAGATATTTCACTTAGATTTCGTCATTTTTTTTCTCGTAAAGTAATGTTCGTTAAACATGCAAAAGCTTATATAGTGTTCCCTGGTGGATTTGGTACCTTAAATGAACTAATAGAAATATTGGTCTTAGCTCAAACTAAAACTATTAACAAGATCCCAATTATTTTAGTTTTCAAAGATTACTGGCAAGGACTAATCGATTGGTTTAAAGAAAAATTAGTAACCGAAAAAATGATTGAGCCTAAAGATCTAAATTTATTCCATGTGGCAGACAATGTTTCTGAAATATTAAAATATATAAAATAAGGGGCTGTGCAAGAATAACTTTAATTATCCCAATTCTCTAAAAAATTATTAAAGTGTTCAGTATTTAATTTTTTCAAATATATTTTTAATGAATCGCAAGATGATAAATAATTTTCTTGACTTAAAACACCTCTAATATATTGCAATCTAAGAAATACTAAATAAGTATTTAACACATCAATTTCACAATAATCTCTAATTTTTGGTAAATCTTTAGTTAAATAACAATTCAATACTTGATCGCCAGTTAATACCATCTTGCCTGGTAAACCTAGCATAGTAGCAATATCATCAAGAGAGACAACTGCTGATTTTTGATACCCAGATAATAAATCCATAATATCAATGTGCCTATAGTGGTACCTATTCAAATAATTATTCCACTTAAATTCTGATACTCGCTCTCCAGTTTCCCAATACATTTTGCTAGTTACTTGGTGTAATAAAGATCTATAATGAATAACTGGCAAATCAAAACCTGTGCCATTCCAAGAAACTAAAGTAGGCTTATAAATTTCTAATCCATTAAAAAACCTTTCTAACAAATTTTGTTCATCGTCAACAATATTACCTAAAGACCAAATTTTTAAAAAACCTTCATCTTGAACTAACACCGAAATAGCCACAATTTTATGTAGATAGTGCTGCAAAAATTCTGATCCTTGTTTTTTTTGTCTATTAATTAAATACAAAATTTTAATAACATCCAATTGATCTAAATTAGGATCTATTTTATTAATACGTCTTCCAGTAACTACATCTGGAACAGTTTCTATATCAAAGACCATTATTGCCATATAACTATATATTAAGATATGATTAAAAATATATGCAAGACTTTATCGAAAAAATACCAAGTGTAGATTGGGCATTAGGTTTACAGTTAGCAACTGGTAAATCAAAATTAGCTAAAGAGTTATTTACTATGCTGATTGTAAGTTTACCAAAAGAACAACAATTAATTAATCTTGCCTTTAAAAATAATAAGTTACAGCAATTACGAGAATATATCCATAAATTACGTGGTGGTTGTTGTTATACAGGATTTTCTAAATTAAAGCATATTACTAAACATTTAGAACAAGAAATTATTACATATAACCAAACTAGCCAAACTCAATTAGATCAAATTGCTAATTATATTGCACTCTTAAATAAAGAAATCAATTTTTTAACCGCCAAATATTCTAATTTATTAACAACTAATGTTGTATACTAAACGCACATAAAATTTAAATTACTTTTTCTGCCTTAACAATTTTTTTATCAACTCCAAACCCTTTACGTGGTTGAAAAGTAAATTTTTTAGATTTTCTTTTTTGGTTTGTTTTCTGATCAGCAAAATTATACTTACGAACACGTTGTTTACCATAATTTCTCTCTGGAAAATCATCCTGAACTTTCCCTGTAGAAATAAATCTTTGTATAGCATCCCATTTACTTTGATCATGATGAGAAATTAAATTTAAAGCACAGCCATCTGCTCCAGCCCTTGCTGTTCTACCAACTCTATGAATATAATCCTCTGGACAATTTGGTAAATCATAATTAACTACATGTTGAATATGTGGCACATCAAGACCACGAGCAGCAAGATCAGTTGCAACCATTATTTGATAGCGACCATTTCTAAACTCATTCATTACTCTACTACGAGCAGATTGTTTTAAATCACCATGCATTGCTGAAGAGCTATAGTTATCTTTGCGTAAATGATCAGATAATCGTTCGGCACCTGATTTAGTTTTAACAAATATAATAATAGATCCTGTACGTTGTTTTAGTTGTAACAACAACTTGGCATATTTTTCTGATTCTTTAACTTTAATGCTTTCTTCTTTTAATTTCTCAATAGAAATTATTGTGGAAGAATTTATAGAAACACGTTTTGGATTAATTAAATATTTTGCAGCTAATTTTTCAATTTTTGGTGGTAACGTTGCAGAAAACATCAAAGTTTGTCGTTCTTTTGGAAGTTGACTAATGATTTTCTCTAATTGAATACCAAACCCCATATCAAACATTCGATCAGTTTCGTCTAATACTAAAAATTTGAAATTTGGTCTTAAAGTTTTTCGTGTAAAATGATCAATAATTCGGCCTGGCGTACCAACTATAATCCTTGCTCCAGATTTTAGTTGTTTAACTTGGTTAAAAAATGATTCCCCCCCAATTAAAAGAGCTGCCTTTATGAAAGATTTTTGACCCAATATCTGTTTAATAACATTGATGACTTGTTGAGCTAATTCTCTAGTAGGCGTTAATATTAAAGCTGAACTAGAAGTATTATTTAAAAGGCTAGTAATTAACGGAATAACAAAAGCCAACGTTTTACCAGTGCCAGTTTGTGCAGATCCTAAAACATCATTATTTTCTAATGCAATGGGAATAGTTTGAGCCTGAATAGGTGTAGGGTTGGCATAATCTAGGCTATCTAATACCCGCAATACCTGCGGAGGTAGGGCCATAGAGTGAAAACTAGTGATCATATTCATAATTGTACTTAAAACCTAAAAAAGATAATTATTTTATCAGAAAATTAATTGAGAAGCAAAACTTTAATGTGTAAGATATACCTACTATGGAAAAAATTAAAAATTATTGCGGCTTTATTTCTATAATTGGCAAACCAAATGTTGGCAAGTCTACTCTGCTTAACAAATTAATTGGAGAAAAAATTAGCATCACTGCTAATAAACCACAAACTACTAGGTATAAAATCTTGGGCATTAAAACAGTTGCTAATAAGCAAGCAGTATATATAGATACTCCAGGAATATGTTTAAAGAATTATTCTAAGTTAAATAAACTGATGAATAAAGCAGCCAAATCTTCTTTAAAAGATGTAGATCTCATTATGTTTGTTGTAGAAAGCTTACATTGGAACTCTCAAGATGAAGCGGTATTACACGAAATAAAAAAAATCAAACAACCACCTCCAGTGTTTTTATTATTAACTAAATTAGATTTAGTTCCGGAACATAATTTATTACTACCAGAAATCAAAAAATTAAGTGAAAAATATAATTTTACAGAAATTTTCCCAATCTCCGTTCGTAAAAATATTAACGTATCAACTTTGGAGGAAAAAATTTTTAACGCCCTACCTCTAGCACCACATTATTTTTTAAATTCTATTACAGATCGTGATTTAAATTTTAGAGCAACAGAAATCATTAGAGAGAAATTAATTAGAAATCTTAATCAAGAATTACCATATGCTCTCAACGTAGAAATAATTAGCATTATAACTAAACCAAAAAATATCTATAAAATTGATGCAGTAATCTGGGTTGAAAAAGCCGGACAGAAAAAAATAGTAATCGGAGAAAACGGTAGTAAATTAAAAATCATTGGTACCCAAGCTAGATTAGACTTAGAAAAACTATTTAATAAAAAAGTATTTTTAACTTTATGGGTACAAGTTAAATCTAACTGGACAGATAATCACGATAATTTAAAGAGCTTAAATATACTATGATGCCTCTCCACATATGATTAATGCGTATGTTTTACATAGTATTTTATATAGAGAAACTAGTTTAATTGTAAAGTTTTTTACTAAAGAATACGGCATAATAAATTTAGTCGCCCGAGGAGTTAAGCGAAAAAAAAATTCATTGGCAGCTATTTTGCAACCATTTGTACCACTATCAATTTATTGGAAGCAACACAATGTAGATTTAGCAACGTTATATCAAGCTGAAGCTAATGGCATACCCCACAAATTAACTGGTGTTTTTTTATTCGGATCTTTATATATTAACGAATTATTATTAAAATTATTAGCTGTTATGGATCCTCATGCTGAATTATTTGATTTTTATAAACAATTTTTAGAAAATTTAGAACACATTAACAACAAAACTGATTTAGAAAAAAACCTAAGATTTATAGAAAAAAAAATTCTTAAAGCTATGGGATACGAATTACAATTAGACAGAGAAAGCAAAACCAATGTATCAATAGATCTAACGGCTCAATATTACTTCGATTTTGAAAATGGTTTACAAAAATCAATAAACTCTATTATCAATATTAATCTAATTCCAACTTTCAGAGGGGCAAGTTTATTAGCATTACATAATGATCATTATTCTAATAGCCAAGAAAGACAAGAAGCAAAATTATTTATGCGATATATATTAGCTATTTTTCTAGGAAAAAAAACGCTTAATACCAAAAAACTATTTATCTAGGATTTTAATGCGCTGATCAACAACTCTAAGATAATTATCTTTACCTGTTTTAGATAAAAAACTAATTTTAATAAGACTTTCCCACTTAGGGATTACTAAAGTAATTTTTTTTAATATCTCATTAATAATACTTTCGTTTAATCCCAATTTTTCCATTCCATAATATTGAATTAAATCTTGTTTTTTCAAATTATGCTTTTTTCCATTTAAAGGTAACGCTATTTCTTCTTTTACTTCAACTCCCATAGCAATGGTAGTATTTATAAAATCATATGCTGGTGCCAATTCTATTTTATTATCTCTATAAATTAATGAAAAGTTTTTAAGATGCATATCTTCGTTACCAATAATATAATTAAACAAAGTTCTTATAAAAAATTGTTTTTTTTCAACAACAGGAAAAGTACAATGTTGTTCAATAATTGGTATGATTTTTTCCATTGAAAAATTATACTTAGTATCTCTAGTTAAACCTGCAAGTTGACTAAAATCTTCAACTGCTAATTTTTGACCACGAGCTGCCCTATCAAAACGCTTTATAAAATAACTAAAACTACCATCAATACTATAAATTAATCCGTGCAATGGTACTTCTATATCAAGAGTCGCTGCAATATGCATACTTAAATCTTCATTTTCAGGCAATTCAGCAAAATACTCACTTTGCGGTTTTAAAATATACATACCACCAACATCACATATTTCAAAACAATTTTTTTTAATGTTTAAAATAGCACTAAATTTAGGCTGAACTCCCTGTATAGACATTTTATCCGCACGCGCTCTAGCTTGTTTTCGTTGTTCTTCGGCACTAAAAGGCAAATCGTTTAAGTTATTTAATCTAGGAGAAAGGGATTTTAAACCTTTTTTGGAATATTTACTTCCTTCCTCGATAGGTTCATAACTAATTGGACAAAATGCATATTTGATATTATTCATGTTACATTTCTTCGCTTACTGTAACAGTACCTACTAAATCTGCTCCAACAGTTACTAATTGTCCAAAATAATCATTTCTATCTAACTTAACTTGCAATAATAATGCCTCTAATTGCGCACCTTCCGGTAATAATCCATCAAAAAAACTTGGGAATTTATCAAATTCATAAATTTTTTGAGTTATTGGCATTGTTAAAGAAATTGCTAAACCTTTATAACTATTATTGTATTCAAAACAATATTTTTTATCGTCTGTTTCGATTAATCTACCGACAAATATTTTGTTAACAAATACTTTAGCTATTCTCATTTTTATAACTAGACATTAACGGACTTTTTAATTCTATAGTAATATTTAGAACATCTAAAATTTTTAACATGGTGTTGAAACGAATTGTTTTTTTAGAATGCTCTATATCAAAAACCGTAGTTTTACCTACTTGAGCTAATTTAGCTAATTCAAGGTAATTGATCCCACATTTTTTTCTATGGTACCGAATAATGCTTCCTAAATTTTCTAATAAATTGTCGTTTATAGCCATATTAAAATCTGTTCTTTAAAAATTACCGCCATAACAGTAAATATACTAATAATTTACTAAAATTACTAGTAATAGCGTTCAAAACAATAACATTTTACCGTTATGGCGGTAAAATCTATACAATGATCTTTGGCCTATCTTCTTAAGTATGTATATCCTTATTATGCTTCTTTTCTATAGTTTAAATATGGGCGCAAATATAAAAATTATTGTCTTTTTTATATTACTATTATTTAGTAATATTGCATTTACAACTGATAATATTAGCATTACCAATAAAGATAACGAATTTATCAGCAATGTAAATGACTCTAGGGCTTATTTTAATAAAGCCTTATCTTTAGCGAAAGCAGGCGATTCCAATGCTGCTATTGTTTGTTTAAATTCCGCTATACGTCTTGATCCTAAATATGTAGATGCTTATATAGCCAGAGCTAGTATTCTAGAAAAAAAAGGTAATCTACCCTCTGCAATAGTCGACTATACTCTTGCTTTAAATCTTAGGCCTTCTTATAAAATTTATTATGATCGAGGTGTTGCTGAATTAGCTCTAAAAGAATTCGCCAATGCAGCCAGAGATTTTACTAGTGCCATAGAATTAAATCCTCAATTTGCTAGAGGCTATAGCGACAGGGGATTAGCTTTTTTGGCTAACAATATGTTAGATGAAGCAAAAAATGATTTTATCCAAGCTTTTTCTCTTAACGATAAAATATTATTTGCCCTAGAAAAAACAGGGGAAATAAATTTAAAACAAGGGCATTTTACTGAAGCACTTAAAAACTTTAATCAACTAATACAAATTAACCCAAATGATACTAAAGCTTATTTTAACAGAGGAAAAGTATATGAAGCTTTAAAAATGCCTGAACAGGCTTTACAAGATTATAATGCTAGCATAAATCTAAATAACGACAATAATATTACTAATGATCCCAATAAAATCAACCAGCCGTCTGAAAACCAACTAGATCCTCAAATAAAATCTAATTCTATATAATACAAAGTTTAGTATTATATTTTTTGTTTACTTAAAACAATATTAGAAAGTTCTACTTTTAACAAATCATTTGGCCCAATGTTTATTAAGTAACCTGGAGAAACTATATTATATATAAAATATTTTTGCTCTTTTAGCAGTTCTATAAAATCATTAATATTTATTTTGACCCGTTGAAAATGCATTTGGCCCCACTCCATAATAATTATTGCATTTGGAGAATTACTAAGAATTTTTTTAGCTCCTTTTAAAATAAAATACTCAGATCCTTCAGCATCCATTCTTAAAATATCAATTTTTATATTACCAAGATCTTCGTCAAGAGAAGTGGTTGCTACCCTATGACATATAAAGCCATTGCCATTTTGACAATTAGCTTTTTCATCTTTTATATTGCTAATAAACCCGCCACCTATATTATCAAATCCATATACTAAAACTGCAGTATCCTTATGATCCGCAACTGCTAAATTCTTAACTGTAACCATTGGTGGACGAAAGTGATTCATTGCTACTGACTTTATAAGATATTTATATACATCTGGATTAGCCTCGTAACTAATTAATTTCCCTGATTTGCCAATTTTTTCAGCTATAAGTAATGTGTAGTACCCATAATTTGCACCAACTTCCACAACTGTTTGCCTAGGTTTAAATAATGGTAAAATAGCTTTAGTTTCTACTGGATCCCAAACCCCTGTTTCTCGTATTGATTTACAAACTATCTTATCAACTTTATTGACAATTATTGGCATACCATTAAAAAGTCTAGTCTTAACATGAGTATCATCAAAATTGCTATATAAATACTTTATTCTTATAATGTCAAAATTATGATTTGTATATAAAAACATACATAACATTATTAAAATAATAACTTCAAACCACTTGACAGTAAATTTCATATCATACCAACACAGTGTCTTTTAATAACTTTATAGAGATAAATCAAAATATTTATTACGTTCTTATTGACCAACATTTCCCCTAAACCTCTCCGTAAATTGAGAATAGCACTATGTATTATAGTGCTACTACTATTATTTAGCAGAAGAAAATGAATATTATTTCTATTGACCAATGATGTTATATTGGATAGCGCAATGTTCCGTTAAGGATATATTTATACTATAATTTAGTGATATGAAATATGCTATATCAATCTGTTTTATTATAATTACATCGTACTATATTAACGCTGAATATCTAGATTATAATAACAATAATTCACAAAAAGAAATACATAAATTTTTAAAACAGCAATTTGATATTTGGAGAAAAATTGGAATAACTAATGAAATGTTAAAAATAGCTTTTGATGATCTACCAGAAGAAGTAAAAAAACATTTTTATTTAATGAGAATTCAGATTGTAGATAATAAATTATATGCTGCGTGTGCTGTAAGCAATTATACTTGCACCGATCCAAGAGAACGCCCTATATTAAAAGCTATAAATAAAATTTTGAAAAATTATACTATACCAAACATTGATTTTATAATCACGTTACACGATGAATTACATCATCATGATAATCCAAAATATGAAAAAATTTTTATTTCAGTTCCTATGTTCTTAATGAGTAAAGATTCTAGTTCTATTAAAGAAAGTAAGTTTCTCCTTTTACCAGATATTTATATGTTATCAGAAGAAGGTAATAATTGGTTAAACCTTATGAAAAACATTGAACATCACAATTATAAAGAACCTTGGAATAAAAAACAAGAAAAAATTTATTGGCGTGGTTCTTCCACAGGAGGTACCTATAATCTAAATAATTACCATAAACTTCCTAGGCTAACTCTGGTGATGCTCTCTAAAAGTTACCCTGATCTTATTGATGCTCGCTTTAATAATTTAGCTCAATTTTCCAATGATCAAAGTGGTCACGATCTTAAAACAGTTATTAATTTATTATTTGATAATAATTCTTTTTTTGTAAATCCTACCTATCATCTTAAATACAAATATCTAATCTCTATTGACGGTAATACAGCATCATGGTATAGAATACCTTGGATCCTTTTTTCAAATTCAGTATTACTAAAACAAGATTCTTCTAATATACAATGGTTTTATTCGGCTATCAAACCTTATGTGCATTATATTCCATTAAAAAAGGATTTAAGCGATATTTTTGAAAAAATTACTTGGTTAAAAAATAACGATAAGAAAGCACAGCAAATCTCAATTAATGCTACTAATTTTGTCAAGGAAAATTTAACACCTGAAAAAATAGATCAACATATAGTACTAATTTTAAAAGAATATTTCACATTACAAAAATTTTCTCTTAAACAACCAACTATCCCAATAGTTAGTTTCGCAGAGTAACATAATAATGTTTATCAAACTTTCAAAACACATATTAATCCTTCTATTTTTGTTGTTATTATCTATTTTATTTGCCGTGTTATTTACATTTACTAAAAAACCATCTTTTGTTGACAATATTAAACCAAAAACCACAACCTCCTGGGAAGAGCTTGCATGTTTAGATATACTTGATTCGTACCAATTAGAAATTGGAAAAAAAGAAATGGCTACCCATAATACTATTATTGTTGGAATTGCTCGAGATAATGCTAAAGAACTGCCAACTGTTATAAAATATATTGAACACACCGGAAAATTTTTTCAAGATTATCGAGTTGTTGTGTTTGAAAACGATTCAATAGATGGCACTAAAACTATTTTAAAAAATTGGAAATTTAAAAATCACAAAGTAAAAGTTTTATCAAAAAAATATTCGAACAAAAAACGCCCAAATATTGAATTTTTAGCAAAGATTAGAAATCATTATTTGCGTGAGTTAAAAACTAATTCTGAATATAAAAACTTTGATATGGTGATGATTGTTGATTTAGATATGACATATGGTTGGGATATGCGGGGGCTCTTTCACTCTTTTAGTAAAATAACAGATTGGGATGCAGTTTGTTCCAATGGAATTTTTACTAAAAATGGCCGAATGTGGGATATGTTTGCCTTTCGAAATAAACAATACCCTGAGAACTTAACACATCCTGATTATTGGAGTAAAATTGTACCAAGAGGACAAAAAATATATCTCGCAGGCACCGAGTTAGTCCCTGTACAATCTTGCTTTGGTGGATTAGCTTTTTATAAAAAGCTTTTTATTAATGGATGCGAATATAAATCTGTCGATAATGATTGTGAACATATTGCATTTCACCAATGCTTAACTGAGAACCAAGGAAGAATTTTTATGAATCCATCACAAATTTTACGATATTCCCATTATGAATAAATACTCGTAAACATTATTTAGTTAATAATTTCTTACTTACGTATTTAGTTTTATTGTTTTAAAATTTTCATAAAGCCTGATCAATTGTTCTTCTAATGTAAACTTTTCCAAAAAAATTTTATGTGCCTGTAGTGCCTTGGTCTTTGCTGCCTCGGGGTTTTCTTTAATCCAACGCATATGAGTATCAATCTGCTCAAATAAATCATCACGAGTCTGATCTACATATAGTACACTATTTTTAAATTCTTTTTCCACGAAAGGATGTTTATCAGAAATAATAACTGCTGCCGCTGCTGCTGCTTCAAAAATACGGCCAGAAGGAGCTCCTGCCTTCAAATGAGTATCACGATGCATAACTAAACAAATTCCATGTTTATTGATTGTTTGTACAAAACTTCTACCATCAGCTGGAATATAACCCTGATATTTTTTCATATTTTCCCAAGCAAATTTAAAACCATACACAACAAAATACTCAGTTTTATCAAGTTGTTGCCATAATTGTACGTATTTTTTTAAGTTTGATCGGATATCATGTGGACATTTTGTTCCATAATACATCAATTTTTTTGGTGTAGGATTGGGCGTATAATGGGTAGATTGAACAGTTGGATACCAAGTCATAATAAAATTTAACCCCTGCTCTTGAATATTATTGTTTATAAAACAATCTATTGATTGGAGACTTGTTCCTAATATTGCTTTAACTTGCTTAGGTCTTATCTTATTATTAAAATAACCTTCAGGATCCTGCGATGCTTTTTTTTCAACAATAAAATCAATTTCAAAAAGCGGTATGCTTTTCGGTAAACGGTTATATAGTGGGTAGTCAAGATTAGTAACATAACCACTAACATATATTCCAAAAATATTTTTTAATTCTTTTAAAGGAATCGATTCTATTTGATATTCTGACAAAACATTCCATCCAATTTTTTTGGCAGTTAACATTAAACGTGCTGTTACTTCAGGTTCTCCCAACCATCCGTCTGGAGGCGTTGCAACAATTACGGTTGGTTTTAGAGGATCTATATAATGACTATTATTAATCTCAGAACTCTGCTTTGTCGAAGAAATAAACATAAAATATAAAAACGAAAAAAATATAACCAAAATAATACTCATGCATATTTTCATAAAACTATATTCCTTTAAGTTTTAACGAATTATTTTAGAATACCTAAAACTTCAAAAAATCATGCTAACAAAGCATCTTTTAATAGATCTAACGATCCAGAAAAATCATTTTTAGATAAATCTTGTACTATAACACCATGCTTTAATACTAAAATTCTGGAAGCAATTTGAGCAAGAAAATTAATATCATGAGATGCTATAATCATAGTTACTCCCATACTATGTACTTGTTGCAATAATTGTTTAAACCCTATTATTGATCCAAGATCTAAACCGGAAGTTGGTTCATCACATAACAATAAATCTGGATGCATTATTAAAGAACGCGCAACTGCTACTCGTTGTTTTTGACCACCGGATAATGCTGCTGGGTATTTATGCTGTTGCTCTAATAACCCTAATTGTTGTAATAAGTCTTCTGCTGCCTTCTTAGCAACTTCTTTTGGCTGATTTAAAACCTTAACAGGTGCATAAATTATATTGTCTAATACTGTCATATGTGGAAACAATTGAAAATCTTGAAATATAAACCCCGCTTTACCATTAACAATTATTTCCCCAGAATCAATATTTTCCAAATGTTGAATACACCTTAATAACGTTGATTTACCACTACCAGATGGTCCTGTTAAACCAACTATAGATCTAGCAGTTATCTCCAAAGAAAAATTTTTAAAAAGATTGGCTCCTACATACGCTTTACATAAATTATTAATACTTAGCATACCATGTTTTCTCTATTTTGTTAGTCACTCTTTCTATAATAAAAATTAAACTATAATAATAAACTGCTGCTAAACACAGTGCTTCAAAATAATTAAATTGTGATGCCGCAACTACTTGCGCTCGACGCATTATATCTAATTCTCCAAACATAGAAATTATTGCTGTTTCTTTTATTAAACTAATAATTTCGTTAACTAGCGCTGGAAAGATATTGCGTAATACTTGAGGAATAATAATATCTTTCCATAACAATAATGTGGGTATTTGTAAACTTTTAGCTGCTTCAAATTGTCCTTTAGCTACACTTTGGATCCCCGAACGAAAAATTTCAGTAACATAAGCTGCGCTATTTAAACCAAAAGCTATTAATCCTGCATGCCAAATATCTAAACGTATACCTAAAAACCCAGGAACTGCAAAATAAAAAAAACTAAGTTGCAATAATAATGGCGTACCTCTTATCAATGAAACTACGCTATCTACCAACCAACGAAATAAAATCTGACGTCGCAAAATAGCTAAACCCATTCCTACACTAAGACCAACAGCTAAAGCACTTAGCGTATACTTTAGAGTAACAATTACTCCTCTACCTATAAATAAAACTTGTTCAATTAGCGTCATGTATTTCTGTTTCTACTATTACTTCTAACCATTTATTTGCCAATACATCCAAATCCCCTTGCTTTTTAATAAAAGCTAAAGCCGCATTAACTGGTTTTAATAATTTTGAGGCTTTTTTCATGGCTATTACATAACCACGATTAGATTTAGCAGCAACCAAATACCCCAATTCTTTATTCTTTTTACAAAATTCTATGGCCTGTACGTGTTCGATAATTATTGAGTCCAGTTGTCTAGATTTTAACCCTTCGATTAATTGCGTATTAAGATCCATACTCACCAACTGGACGTCTTTTTTGGCATCTTTAAAAAAATCTTTCACCCACATTTCCATAGTACTGCCTAATTGAGCACCAACTTTTTTATTATATAATTCGGATACTTTTTGTATCGGCTGATCTTTTCTAAAAATTATTGCTAAGTCTGTAAAATAATATGGATCAGATAAATCAAAATATTTATTACGTTCTTCAGTAAAAGTCACTGTAGAAATAACTAAATCTATTTGGCCCACGTTTAATGCTGTAAATAAATTACTAAATGCTAAATCTTTAAATATTATTTTTTTTTTGAGTTGTTTGCCTAGTAATTTGGCTAAATCTATATCTAATCCTTGAAACTCTTCACCTCGTTTAAACTCAAAAGGTGGATAATCAGCAGATGTTCCTACTATTAGTTGAGTTTTTGTTTGTTCTTTTTCGCTACAACTACTAATTAAAGTTGCTAACACGCAAAACGTTAATATCAAATTAATTAATCTTTTCATAACAAAGCAATATATACCATATATTATTGTTTAGCAGAAGATAGATAAAAATTAATCCTTTGTTTTAGATCTTCTCGCTTAGCTTTTAAATGTTCTATTTGCTGTTCTAAGGTAGCAACATTTAATGAAATAGTATCATGCTCTTTACAATAACTACTATTTGTCCTTAATTTACCACATTTATCTTTTAAATTATTTAAATTACTTTTTTTTTGAGAAATACTTTCATATTGTTCAGATAACTGTTGCTCTACATTAGATAGCTCTACTTCTAATTTGCCTGCTTGAAACAAACTATAGCTATTATCTTTAGAATTTTTAATTTGTAGCTGTAATTCTTTGATTAATTCTTCTAACTCGGTTTTATTTTTGTTTAAAGCAGTAATTTTGTGCAAAAAGGCTTTTTTCTCTAAATCATAGGCTTCTTCTAATTGCAGTTTTTGATCGTTAAGGGCGGAAATTTTATATTCTGTATCATTTTGAGCAAATTGAAATTCTTTTGATTTTTTCTCCAAAACTTGATTTATAGTCTGCAAATTTCTATTTTCTTCTTTAACCGCCATAAGCTGCTTATTTACTTTTAATAATTTATTATTAAATTGTTCCATAAACACTTGTTGTTCTTGTTCAACGGCCGCTATTTTAACATTTAATTTTTTATTAAAAAATTGTTGCAAACATATACAACTTATGGATACCAAAAGAATATTAATCCACACTAAATTTTCTTTAAAAACTTCTTTAATTTTTTTCTGCATTTACATATTCTAGCATACTCAGGCTCTTACCGCTAAATACAACGCTAAAGATAAAAAAATCATTGGTGGTAAAATAACCGCTATGCTTGGTGGAAAATTAATAACTGTAACTAACGGACAAAATAGAGCATTAAGTAGATAGAAACTAAACCCTAATATTACTCCAACCATTAATCTTAATCCCCTAGAACAAGAACGCAATGGTCCTAAAACAAACGGTACGGCTAAATAGCTCATAATTAATATAGAAAAAGGTTGAACAATTTTTTTCCAAAAAGCAACCCTATAATCTGTAACTGTTAAATTGTTTGCCACTCTATCTTTAATAATAGTAGTTAAATTTTTTATTGATAAACGTTCTAAATGTTTTATATTAGCGGTTTGCAAAATATTTAAATCTAATAAATTTTGCTCTTCTTTATTGTTTATTTTAGCTAATTTGATCCCTTTAGTTTTCCCATTAGTTGCGTCAGTAAAATCAGTAACAATTACGTTTTTTAATTCCCAAATACTATCGTTAACATTATTAACCCTAATTAATTTAACGGTTTCAGCAAAACTGGATTGTTTTAATTTTAAATCTTGATCCAATTCATAAATAGTAACATTATTTAAAGTATTGTGATCTTTTATTCTAGCCACATGAATAAATTTATTACCAGTTCTAATCCAAGTTCCATAAGCAGTATAAATAGCCTTACCTTGACTTAAAGCAAACGTTTTTCTTTTTTGCGCAAACAATTCTATTTTAGGTGCTAATAACTCCCCCCCTAAAAAAACTAAAATTGTAAATAACAATACATAATAGCTACCAAATAAAGCAATTTTATTAACCGAGATCCCAACTGTTCGCATTGCTACTAATTCACAATTTTTAGCCATTGAACCAAGTACTAACAATGAACCTATTAATGCTGCTAACGGCGACATAATATATAATTTTCTAGGAATAGTAAGTACGATAAATTCAAATGCACTAAATAAATTATAATCTCCTGTACCTACAAACCGTAATTCATTTATTAAATAAAAAAATAAATCTATTCCTAATAATAAAATCGCTACTAAACCAATTCCCTTTAATAAATTGATCCCAATATAATTAGCAATAATACGCATATTAATTAATAAACCTTTAAAATAAAAATTTTTTTCTTAAATATAACAACCATCCACTAGATTGTAATAATAACCATAATGCCAAAACTAAAAAAACCATATGCACAATCCAAACACCATATATACTATTATTAAAATCTCCCATAGAGACTAAACGACGCATTAAAAGCATTGCATTAAAATATATAATAAACAGTAAAATTGCTGGTAAAAATTTAGCAAATCTACCTTGTCGCGGTGACACTTTAGCCAAACTTATCGCTAAAACAGCTAAAATTAATACGGAAATCGGCATTGCCATGCGCCATTGCCATTCAGCATTTTCTCCTGGATTGTTAGACCTCCAAATTTCACTAGTATTTTGCAATCTATGTATATTAGTTGGTATTTCTTGATTTTTTGGCAACAATTGTTTACCGTATTCCGCAAAATCAATAACAGAAAAATTAAGAGCACCCGTTACTCCGGCATACCTATGTCCATTTTGTAATACTAAAAAACTACCATCTTGATCTTCTAATGTCTTAACCTTACCGGTTTTAGCTGTTATAACTAAAGTGTCTGCTTTATTGTCTGTATTGGTTGCAATAAATACGTCTTGTATTTGATTTTCTTCATTTTTATCTTCTAAATTACCCACATAAAATACTTGCTTACCATCATTAACTATTTGAAACCGCCCCGGAATAATCGAATTTACAATCCCCAATGTTTCACCTTTCGACAAGATTGCTTCTCGCATTTTTACTGTAATTGGCGTTAACCACAAGGTTAAACTTGCTGTTAACCCTGCTGTTATAGTCGCAATTATTATTACTGTACCAATTAAAAAACGCCAACTTAAACCAGAAATAAATAGCACGGCTATTTCGTTATCGGCATATAATTTACTAATTACAAATAGCGTAGCTATAAATAAACTAACAGGAATTAATACTCCTAATAATTCTGGGGTGTATAGCAGTATTCCCTGACAAGCCATATTAAATGGTAATTTGCCGCTTGCTACTTGAGTTAATAACCCAATAAACTTATTAGTAGTAGATATAAAAAAAAGTAGAAAAATTATTGCGATAAAATATAATAATATTTCTTTTATGATGTATTTTCTGAGTAACAACATTATAATTCTCTTATATATACTGAATGCATATGAATTTTCGGTATTCTAAAATTAAAAAGCTGTAAACTCGCCCATGCGGGCTTAGACAAACAGCCTTTTAATTTATAGAACACCGAAAACTCATATGCATTCAGTATATAAATAAATAACATAAAAGTATTTTATATTAGATAAAGGATAATTATGAAATTTCAGATCAAACCAAGCTCTACGACTAACATAGAAAAATTATCTACGGATTGTTTAATTTGCACAACAAGTTCTTTACCTAAATTAAAGCTTCCTAAAAATACTTTAGAATATATAAAAAATATCATAACACAAGAAGAACTACATTTAGATTCTAATATTAACAAATCAATATTATTGTTTAATGTCCCTAATCTTAACGCAACTAGATTATTATTAATTTCGACCGGCAAAGAACATAAATTATCTGATTTTCAATTTATATCCCTGATTAAAAACATTCATTCTAATTTTAATAAATATAATATTACAAATATAACATTATGCTTAAATAATGTTCATATTAACAATCGTAATTTTAATTGGCAATTTTATCAAACCATTATTGATTTACAAAACCATTTATATACTTTCGATAAATATAAATCTAAAAAATCTAATAATAAAAATTTAACCAATAAAATAATTAATATCGATTTTATTATTAACTCTCAAGATCTTGCTGCTGCTAAATTAGTTTTACCATATGCATTAGCAGTAACTAGCGCTTGTAAATTTACTAAAGATTTAGGTAATACTCCGCCTAATATCTGTACTACTACTTTTATGGCAAAATCTGCTTTAGATTTAAGTAAAACATCTTCCAAAATTAAATTAACAATTTTAGAAAAAAAAGATTTAGAAAAATTAAATATGGGGGCATTTTTAGCGGTCAGTCAAGGTAGCCCTCAGCCACCAAAATTAATTTGTCTAGAATACAATGGCCATAAAAGTAACAATAAAAAAACCAAAACATCACCAATAGTTTTAGTTGGCAAAGGCATAACATTTGATACTGGCGGTATTTCTTTAAAACCCGCTAATTCCATGCTCGGCATGAAATACGATATGAGTGGCGCCGCAACAGTTTTAGGATTAATTCATTTCGCCATTGAAATGAACTTAAATTTAAATATAGTAGGAATTATTGCTGTTGCAGAAAATATGCCTGGTGGCACTGCTAGTAGACCAGAAGATGTAGTAACTACTATGTCTGGTTTAACCGTAGAAATTTTAAATACTGATGCCGAAGGTCGACTAATTTTGTGCGAAGCACTTACCTATTGTAAAAAATTTAATCCAAAAGCAGTTATAGATATTGCCACTTTAACTGGTGCTTGTATAGTAGCATTAGGAACCCATTACAGCGGATTATTCAGTAATAAACAAGAACTAGCAGATCAGTTAATTGCAGCTGGCAACATTAGCTGCGATAAAGTTTGGCAATTTCCGATCACCGAAGAATACCACAAACAATTAGACAGTAATATTGCAGATATTGCTAATATTGGCGGCCCAAATGCTGGTAGTATAACTGCTGCTTGTTTCTTGGAAAAATTTGCCGAAAATTATAATTGGGCTCATTTAGACATTGCAGGCACTGCTACCATTATTGAAGGTAAGTTCCACAATGCAACCGGTAGGCCGGTTCCTTTGTTAGCACAATATTTAGTGGAACAAGCTAATTTTAAAAATCATATTAAATAAATTCGACAGCTATTAGCATACCTAAGTTTAGTAACATATTTAGAGGAATTTGGATCAATAAGCTAATTACAGCTACTAAAATGATCTGAAGGAATTGGTAGACATGAAATCATGCCAGGCCAATATTGTCCAGCTGGACAATTATAGCTACACCAACCCGTACCTGAAACAGTTACCCCGCCTGTACATGCAAGACAACCACCTGAATAATACGGATTAGCCTTATTGCACTTACAGTTTGAATCTGCCAAATTGTTAAACCCACATCCATTAGGAGACGATCCTGAAGGACATTTTGTACAATTGCCATTATTTATATAATACGTGTTATTCGGACAGTTACAGCTGCCATAGACTGCTGGTCCAGTTCCAGTAGTACTAGAGTTCGTTGGGCAAGCATAACAAATACCGTACACACTAGTCCAAACTGGAGTGCTACTTGTACATGTACACCAATTGACGTTTGTACTATTTCCATTACCACTAGTAGATGAGCCAGAAGGACAAGCAGTGCATTGATGAATAGAGTTACCATTTTGATCTGTTATATTTGTATAACCAAAATTATCAGCACAACCAGCAACGCAATTACCTGAATCAACCAAGACGTTACCTTGAGCGCTATTATTACATGTTGCCACACACAAATTCTGATTATAGTATTGATAACCTACAGTATCCTGATAAGGTAACGAGGATGGACAAGTACAGCTACCGTTAACATAAACTTGATTAGATGGGCAATTAAACCTACATGTGTTATTGCTAGAGTTATAGCTATAACCACTATTACATGCGCAAACATTATTACTCATAGTGGCATTAGCAATACAAGAATAATTGGATGTACCAGAACAAGTTCCAGCTACTGCACCACTCGCACAAGCATTACACGATGAACCAGATTGATAGTAACCAGAGTTACAAGAACAAACATTGCTACTCATGCTGGCGTTAGCAACACAAGAATAATTAGATGTACCAGAACAAGTTCCTGTTATTAACTGGCCGCCTGCACAAGCACTACATGATGAACCAGTTTGATAGTAACCAGAATTACATGAACAAACATTGCTACTCATGCTGGCATTACCGACACATGAATAATTAGATGTACCGGAACAAGTTCCTGTTACTAACTGGCCGCCTGCACAAGCATTACATGATGAACCAGATTGATAGTAACCAGAGTTACAAGAGCAAACATTGTTACTCATAGTGGCGTTAGCAACACAAGAATAATTAGATGTACCAGAACAAGTTCCTGTTAATAGCTGGCCACCGCCAGCACAAGCATTACATGATGAACCAGATTGATAGTAACCAGAGTTACAAGAGCAAACATTGTTACTCATAGTGGCGTTAGCAACACA
>JBEKHL010000016.1:0-29918 GCA_050012295.1 Gammaproteobacteria bacterium | reverse complement strand
ATAAAACTAGAATTAAGCAAATAATAAACCATAGCTAGATTTAACTAATAAAACTATATCTTGCAAAATAACATCTTCTGGCAGCGTATTACCAAATAACCAACTAAACAAATCCGCATCATTTTCTTGTAATAATAAATCAAAAGCTTGTTGTTTTATACCAGTAAGATTTTTATAATGAACTGTAAAAAAATCAAGTAAAATTTCGTCTAATTCTAACATTCCCCGTTTACATTGCCAACGAGTACATCTACCTGGTTTAATCTTCATAATCGGTTTCTTGGCATGCTTTAATTTTTAATATAGTATCATTATATAAATTATTCGTACCAATAACACCCTCTTTTTTAAAGAGGGTCCGCCGAAGGCGGGGGAGATTTATATAAGGAACAATACATGCAACAAACTCGTGGATTAGCCGCTAAGCATGAACATGCTGCTAGCCTAATTGCTAGAGATACTAGACCAATTGGGACTAGGATCGCAGAATGGGTTTGTAATCCAATAGTTAATTTATCTTTATTCTTAACGCTTGGCGTTAGTTGCTTTTTATATCCAATAGCTTGCGATGTTACGCTTATTATTAGCGCAGTTTTGTTTTTATTTATTAAATCTAGACCAGTAACTTTGCCGTTTAAATTACCAATTTCTTCTCGTACCAAAGACTATAACAATACATCTCCTGGTTCTTATAAACCAAATTTAGCTGCAGGAATTTCTTTTTTTGGTAACGAACTAAGTTCCAACCAAGAGTTATGGTTTACCAATGAAGATTTGCGTACCCATGCATTAATTTTTGGTTCTACCGGTAGTGGTAAAACCGAAGCTCTAATCTCTATTGCTTTTAATTCATTAATCCACGGCAGTGGTTTTATTTATATAGATGGTAAAGGTGATAATAGTTTGTTTGCTAAAATCTTCTCTATGGTTAGAAAAATGGGGCGTGATGACGATTTATTGCTTATTAACTTCATGACAGGCGCCAGAGATATTATCGGTCCACAAAAAAATCGTTTATCTAACACTATGAATCCTTTTGCTAACGGTTCTTCAAGTATGTTATCTCAGTTAATTATTAGTTTAATGGATGCATCTAGTAACGATCAAACTGGCGATATGTGGAAAGGGCGTGCTATAAATTTCGTACAAAGCTTAATGGTAATTTTATGCGCAATGAGAGACGCTGGGCATATTTTATTAGATGCTAACTCTATTAGAGAATATTTTCTTATAGAAAAATTAGAATCAATAGTTATAGATTTAAAATTTCCAACACTAAATAATTTATACGTACCATTAGATACTCTACCCTCAAAAACTATTGATCCATTAAAAAATTATCTATTAAATTTACCAGGATATAATGCAAAAAATAAATTCAATCAAACTGGAGAAGTACGCGAACAACATGGGTTTATTACCATGCAATTAACTAGAGTTTTTGGCTCATTAGCAGATACTTACGGCCATATAATTCGTACCAACTTAGCCGAAGTTGATGTAAAAGATGTAGTACTAAATCGTCGTATTTTAATAGTTTTATTACCAGCTTTAGAAAAAGCTCCAGAAGAACTAGCAAATTTAGGTAAAATAATAATAGCATCTCTTAAAACCATGATGGCAGCTGGACTTGGAGATCAAGTTGAAGGAAAATATATAGACGTTATTAGCAGTAAACCAACTAATGCTACTGCACCTTTTGTCTCTATTATGGACGAATATGGATACTATGCCGTTAAAGGTTTTGCCATAGTTGCAGCTCAAGCTAGATCATTAGGATTTTCGGCTATATTTGCCGGACAAGATTTGCCAGCTTTTCAAAAAGCCTCTAAAGAAGAAGCTGCTTCTATTGGTGCTAACTGTAATATTAAAATTTGTATGAAATTAGAAGATCCATTAGAAACTTGGGATTATTTCAATAAAACCGCTGGTGAAACCTACGTAACTAATGTTAATAGCTTTCAACTACATTCTGGTAGCGTAGCTTTAAATTACATGGATAGTAGAAGCACTTCGGTCGATAGACGACAACGAATAGAATTGTTAGATTTAAAAGATCAACGTGAGGGTGAAGCACACATTTTTTTCAAATCCAAAATAATACGAGCAGCAATGTTTTTTGCTAATCCAAAACCAGTAGTTGAATTAAAATTAAATCAACTTTTAAAAGTAGATAAACCAGACGAAGCAGTAGTTATAAATATACTTAAACGAATCAATAGCTTTTCTGAGGTGCTTAATAAACCAGTTATTTACCCTAAGGTAGAACAAAATGAAAATATCTCATGCATACAATTATCTCTATTAGAGTCCTCCTCTACATTGTCTCCTATAGAAAGAATAATAGAAGCAATAGCGGTTTTACTAGAACAACAAATTGAAAAACATTTAAGCATAGATCACTATTATGCATCATTAGATAGTAGGATCCGAATGAATGCCTTTACTAAATTATCACATACCCACCCTTGCACCGAACAATTGCTTGGTAATAATTTAACTACATTTAAAATGCCTTTATTAAAAGCTAGTAACATATTAGAAATATTCAAACAAATTGAATATTTAAGTGGCTCATCTATAGAACACGCAGAAAAAATTTCTCAAAATTTATTATCCAGAATAGAAACAATTTCCAGTTTTCCTCCTAATAAAGATGCTATTTCGTCTAATTGGCAACCTAAATTTAAAGAAAGTTTAGATGATATTTTAAAACTATTTAAATTAGATCCTATTAATATAGATGCAAAAACTTCCGATTTACCTGAATTACCACCGATTATAGAAGATTAAATCTATTTTATTTATTTTCTATAGGTAAAATAAGGCTCAGAAGAGCCGTCATTAATAAAAACTTCTTGCCATCCATGTTTTTGATAAAATTTACAGGCCTTTAAGTTTTCTGTTTTTACTTTAAGCTCCATAGGGCTTAACAGCCTCCCTTCTGCTTTTTTTAATAATTGACTACCAATCCCTAATCCCTGCCAATTTGGATGTATAAACAAATTATGGATAAAATTATCCTGTATCCACATAGAAACAAACCCTGTAATAATACCATTTTTTTCTGCCACCCAAACTTCTTCGCCTGCAACAGATTCCATATAATCATCAAGCTGAAATTTTTCCGATGGTTGTAAAGTAAAGGTTTTTTGACGAGTTGTTAAGAATAAACTCTTTAGTTGTTCAAGATCTTCTTCGGTTGCTTCGCGTATTATTACTATCATAAATTTATTGAATTAAGTTTAAAAAATCTTCCTCGGTTAAAATAATTATATGTAAATTTTGTGCTTCCTGCAATTTACTGCCAGGATTTGCCCCTACTACTAAATAATCTGTTTTTTTAGAAACACTAGAGCCTATCTTGGCACCATACTTTTCTAACAATAATTTGGCTTCTTCTCTAGAAAATTTAGTTAAACTACCGGTTAACACAAAGATTTTATTACTAATTTTATTATTAAATAATAGATTATTATTGGTTGCTTCAGTAAAATTAATGCCTATATTAATTAATCTATTTATAATCTGTTTATTATGATCCTCTTGAAAAAAACTATATATATGTTCTGCAACAACAGAGCCTATTCCATAAATTTTAGATAATTCTTCTACTTTAGATTGCATTAAATCAGGTAATTTAGGATAAGTTTTAGCTAACAATTTAGCAGTTTCTTCACCAACTTCATTAATCCCTAGCGCATACAAAAACTTTGCTAACATAGTTTTTTTACTATTAACAATAGCTTCTAATAAATTACTAGCAGATTTTTCACCAACTCTGTCTAATGCTATTAATTGTTCCAACGTAATATTATATAAATCAGCAACATTAGCTATTATATTATTGTCTACCAACTGTTCTATTAATTTATCACCTAAACCATCTATATCCATAGCTTTTTTAGAGGCAAAATGTTTAATTTGTTCTTTTACTTGAGCAGAGCAATTAAGCCCACCAGTACATCGTGCTATAACTTCACCAATAGCTTTAGTTATTTTAGCTTTACATATTGGACAACACTTCGGTAAAACAATTGTTCTAACTTCTTGTAAATTTCTACGCTCCACCAACGCCATTACTACTTCTGGAATTACATCCCCTGCTCTCTTTATTATAACCCAATCACCAATCATTAGATTTTTATGCGCTATTTCGTCCATATTATGCAACGTAGCATTCTTAACCATTACCCCAGCTACAAATACTGGCTCTAATCTAGCAACAGGAGTTATACTACCAGTCCTACCAACCTGAAACTCTACATCTAATAATTTAGTAACTACTTCTTGTGCAGGAAACTTATGGGCAATTGCCCATCTTGGAGCCTTAGCAATAAAGCCTAATTGTTCCTGGTCTTTTAAATTATCTACTTTATACACTACCCCATCAATATCATAATCTAAAGAAGATCGATTTTGTAACATTTTCTTATAAAAATTTAAACAATCATCAATACTATTAGTTTTAATTATATAATCACAAACTGAAAAACCTAAACTTTTTAATTTTTGTAAAATTGCAAATTGACCATAACAACCATCTAAATTATTGGCCCCATATGCAAAAAAAGACAATTTGCGACTAGCGGTAACACTAGGATCTAACTGACGTAAACTACCGGCAGCCGCATTTCTAGTATTTACTAAAATTTTATTACCATGAAGTTTAGCATGATTAGTTAATTGTTCAAATACTGTTTTTTTCATATAAACTTCACCACGAACTTCTATTTCTTCGCTATCATCTTTATGAACATTAAAATAATTTAATAATTTTAATGGAATATCTTTAATCGTACGGCAATTAAGTGTTACATCTTCGCCAATATTACCATCTCCTCTTGTAGCTGCTAATTCTAATATACCATTTTTATATAACAAATTAACGGCTAATCCATCTATTTTCGGTTCACATACATATGTAGTAGTGGTTTGCAATTTATCATAATTTTTTTTATCAAAATCCCTAACTTCTAGTTCAGAAAAAGCATTAGACAAAGACAACATAGCAGTTTTATGTACAATTTGATTAAAAACTTTAGATAGAGCCCCACCTACTCGTTGAGTTGGTGAATATTTAGAAATTAATTCTGGAAACTGTTGTTCTATTTGCTGCAATTCTTTAATTAGAACATCATATTCACTATCTAAAACACTAGGAGTTGCTAACACATAGTATTCATAATCATATTTTTGTAATAAAGCGGTTAATTCTTCTATTCTTATTCTGGCTTGCTTTACATCCATATATACCTATCTCACTAGCTAACCTGGTTTAGCATCTAGATTAATCGTAATTTATCATAAAAGCTACTACTTAATTCTTCTACCGGATCATCTGAGTTTGTTGAATTGGTTGGTTCGATACGCTGATCAATAATATTTGGCTCATTAATCGCGCCTTTTTGTTTTAAAAGCCTAAGATTATATTGTGATAACATTGCTCCTTCTAAATTAGCATTATCTGCATATAAGGTATTTTGACAGCTAGACCACATTAAACTTATTTCGTCCTGTTTTATTTTCCAAAGACGCACTGCAGCATCCTGTCCACCAGAAACTAAAAACAATTCTTGTAGTAGGCAGCACCAAGTTAAACTAAGAATTGCACTATTAGTTTTAACAACTGTTGAATCTTGTACTTCTTTAATATTTGTTGAAATCTCTGTATGAGAGTTATCTATAGCCGATAAATCCCATAAACGAATAGTATTATCTTTACTCCCAGAAGCTAATCTGTTACCGTCTGGACTGAAGCCAACACATTGTACAGAATTAGCATGACCTTTTAAAATATATTTACAACATAATTGCTCCAAATCCCAAACTCTAATAGTATTATCATCACTTCCCGAAGCTAAATAGTTTCCAGTTGGATTAATAGCAATGCTATTTACACAATTAGTATGCCCCTTAAAATTATATTTATTTCTAGGCTGCCTAAGATCCCAAACACGAACTGTTTTATCAAAACTTCCTGAAGCTAAGTTGTCTCCTAAAGGACTAAAAGCCACACTAGAAACTAATTTAGTATGCCCTTTAAAAGCGCTTTTTTGACAAAGCTGGTCAAGATCCAATATTTTCACCATAGAATCATCTCCACCAAAAACTACTTGATCCTCTATAGGGCTAAATGCTACAGTGGCAACAAAGTCTTTAGCTGGCCACATTAAAACATGTTGATGACAAAATTGCTGAGAACCATCGTGACAAAAATCTAAAGTATTCCATAATCTAATAGTTTTGTCCCAACTACCAGAAACTAATTTGTTACCACTAGGGTTAACTGCCACACTAGAAATTATATGCTCATGTCCTTCAAAAATATGTTTATTATAAAAACCTTGCAAATCCCAAAGACGGATCGTTGCATCGTAACTACCAGAAATTAATTGCGTAGTAATCGGATTAATGGCAATACAAGACACCGGTTTAATATGTCCAGGGAAAGTATGCCTATAATACGATTGATTAAGATCCCAAAAATTAACTATTGAATCTAAACTACTTCCAGCTAATTGATTACCAATAGCATTAAAAGCAATACTATTTATAGACGTATCATTAGCCATAAAAGTATGTTTATGGGTTAGTTTCGATATGTCCCAAAAACGAATTGTTTTATCACGACTTCCCGACGCTAAAATATCACCAACATGACTAAACGCTATACTGGTAATTACATCAGCATGCCCAGTAAAAGTATATTTATGACAAAAAAATTTATAATCCCAAAGACAAATTGTTTTATCAAAACTCCCAGATGCTAACAAATCATCAATCGGACTAAAAGCAACACTAGACACTAAATTGGCATGCCCTTTAAAAGTATATTTATGGCATAATTGTTCATAGTCCCAAAGACAAACAGTACCGTCAGCACTGCCTGTTGCTAAATAATCTCCATTAATACTAATGGCAACAGCAGTAACAGCATCAGTATGCCCGGTAAAAACATGTTTATAATTAGTATTTTTAGAACCATCAAAATTACAATGTCTTTGTCTTAAATCCCACAAACAAACAGAACAATCTTGACCAGCAGATATAACATGATCACCATGCTTATTAAAAACAACTCCATTAACCGAACCATCGTGTCCAACAAAAGCATGAGTACGACGAAACTTCTTTAGATCCCAAACAACAACCTTACCATCTAAATCACCAGATACTAGTTTACTTCCAACAGTATTAAATGCCATGGCATGAATAGAGTTACCGTGCTCCGTTAAAGTTTTTATTTCTTGCAAAGTTTCAGCATCATATATAATAATCAATTTACTACTAGCAACTGCAAAATAACGACCGTCTGAAGAATAAGCACATACATTGGATGGATTTAATAATTTTACACAAGCCCTCTCCCCAAAAACCACCCCTCGCATTATAGCGTCTTTAAAATTAGTTTCACCCAACCACGAACAATAAAATTTTACATTACTTAAATCTGTATTTTCAAAACTAGTACGATCGAATATTCCATAACTAAGATTAGCTTCTGTTAATGCTAACCCACCACAATCTTTACAACTAAAAGCTATACCTGCGGCATTTAGGATTGTAGCGGCATTAGCCGCGGCTATCCGCAACTCTGGATGTTCTTTAGAAGCCAACATAACGTTAAACAATTGCTTTTCCAAACGTTTAGCAATTACATTACTACGAACCGAAAGTTGATCTGACATAAAATTTAATATAACGGTATTGTTGACAAAGAGTTTTTGTTGCATTTTACAATGCAACAAAAACTCATATCCCACATTAAAAGTTTTTAAATCATCTAAAATTGCTTTAGCAACAAAATATTCCTGAAATAACTGGTGAACAAACGAATATACTCCATCATGCTTTGTTAAAGGACAACATTTAAAACCTAAATTCATATTGTCCTCCAAATTTTCTGGTGGATTATCTATCACGTGAGTATCTTGTAAAAACATACTAAATGCTAAATTTTCAGCATACTTTTCCAAAATAGATAATATATCACGCCTAGGGTTTTGATACGCACTTAAATCAAAACCATGCTCCACGATTAGTTCAAATTGATTATCAAACCATGTATCCATAAATGTTTGATAAAGACTAGTTACAGTAATTTTGTTATGGTGTTGTTTAGATAATGTTGGTAATGAATTTAATGCTAAAAACAACAAGAACGGTTCTTTTAAAAACTCTTTAATTTCAACAAATCTATTAATTATTTCTTGATATTGTTCTAAATTCCAATCATGAGTATTAAACTCTGAACAACAAAATTCTTCAATATACTCATATATTTGATCATTATTAAATGGTTCAAAACAACTCTTTTGAGACAAATTAGCATTTTCCGCAAAACTTTTACCAGGATGTGCCGGATCTAATAGATGTTTATCTTCGTTTGTCATGTAGTTAGTTCTAGATAATACAATAATTTTACCACGCCATTGACGTAGTTCATTAAATTGATATTTTTTAATTAATGGTAGTTTATTTGGAATTGCACTATAAGCGTCTAAAATAAATAAAAACTTCTTTTTACGTTTAAGCTCAAGAATAGTCTTATTAGGGATCCCTTTTGAAATTAAAGCCTTTTCAATTAAATCTGTTACTTTATTTAAATCGCCAAGCCTTGGCAGAGAGATAAAAATTGGGATTAATGCACCATCATGATAATTTTCCCATAGCATTTTCTCTAAATATCTACCGAATAAACTTTTTCCGGATCCGGAATTACCCTCTAAAATCCAAACTTCTTTACTTAAATCTGTTAAAAAAACATCCGTTGCTTCATTTAAAAAATAAGTTTGTTTATCCTCTGCATTATCGGTATAATTAGATACTTCTGGCTGAACATATAGCGACAATCCTTGAAGAAGGATAACATTTTGTTCACATTCTAATTGAGCATTATGTTGTAAAGCTGCTATTGCCCAAAATATATCTTTTTGATATAGCTTTAATCTATTACCAGGATCTATTGACGAAAATGAAAGAAACTTGGCTATACCACTAGAATTACCTTCAGTACCAATTTCTTTTAAAGATAAAATATACCTAGGCAATACTTGTACAGTTTGGAACGCCACAAATTCTTGATATACAGCAGTTTGTTCGTCATTGATAGGTAGATAAGTATCTTCCGTACCATGTTCATGTTTATCTTGGCTTTCTGGAACCACTGGAATAAAATGACTATCATAATTTTGATAATTAGCATGTCCTTTAAGTTTTTCTAAATCACCAAAAATTACCGGATAACTATTTTGCGTTGCATACCAACTTAATAGCAATATTTCGTTACCTTTATTATAACCACTAGCATATACCCTATACGCATATTCAGCGTTACTAGTTCCATATAAACCTTTGCCAAAATAACCAGAATCTACTATAGCTAAACTAGCAAACCCAGCCGTCACAATCCCAGAAGCCTGATTTGGACCAGTACCATGCCATAACGGTACTAATTTTATCCCTGGAGCTAAGATTGAGTTATAGCTTTTTTCATCAAGCATTGCTTGTATTTTTACCCTTAAAGAAGGATTATTTTCTTGTAGCCAATGTGGCTGATATTCTGTGTTAGTAGTACGATGACTCAGTAATGCTAAATTAGCGCTAAATGCTAATTCTGCTGATTGATCAGATATAAGATATATTTTATCAATTTCATAATTATTAACCAGGGTTTGCTTATATAAGTTAGCTACAAAATCATAATCTGAATCGCCAGGCTGCAGCGCATGAATTTTATAAAAACCTTTATTAAGCCAATTAGGAGAATATCGCAACTTATTATCATATTCCCAAGGTTTTAGTATACCACCTGGAGCAGGTAAAGTTGGCTGAAAAACTTCGCAAGCTGCTTCATAAAGTTTACTTGATATACGTACTGGCGATCCATTTTGCAACATGGCATAAATTTTTTGTTGACATTCTTCTTCTGCAATTTTGATATATTTTTTATCAAAACGATTTTTTTGTTGTAGAACCGTACCACCATCAGTAAAAAAAAACAAATCAGTATCATCTACTAATAACTGTTTTGAACCCAACACTAGAACTTTTCCTTTAAAACCACCAAAACGATTAAAATAATTACTTTTAATTAACGTAGTTTTATGGGATAACTCTTCGTATCCGTCCAAAATAAATAACCATTGCTTATGTTCTTTTAGATCAACAATTTCTTCTAAAGACAATCCTTGCGCTATTAAACAATCTTCCACCAAATGTTCAGTTAAGTTCGCTTCGGCTATATTAGGTAGAAAAATATACAATGGTATTAATTTGCCATCTCGATAATTATTCCACGCTATTGTTTCTATGTAACAACCAGCCATTATTTGTTCTAACTTAGAACCAGCAAGCAAAAGCAATACTTCTTTATTTGGATCATTTAAAAAAACATTAATTATACTAATAACTTCCAGAGTGTCATTAGCATCAAACATTTCAACATCTTTATCTTCGTCTTTATTATACGGAGCCATATCAATGTCTCCACCAACAAATTGCTTAAGCCCATCAATTTCAGCTAATTGTTGGCTGATGATTTGCCTACTTGTTTTATAAAGATTCATAATGCTATAAGAAAAATCTGGCTGAAAAATTAACGTGGTTTTACCTAATTCATTACATGGCATTTGATCAAACAAATGCTTCATTACACTATCTTTAGTTATAACTTCAGAACCGACTAAAGTAACCAAATATCGCGGTAGTATTTGGCTAGCATCAAATACTACCGTTTGATAATGATTATTTTCTTCTGCTATAGATGCAACATTAAACTTATTCGATATTGGTGCAAAATGCATATCATAATTAGCATAATGTGGCTCCCCCATAAGTAATGGTTGAATATACCCATTATTAGCGCTAACTATTTTATAAACATACTCATAAATTTTTTCGTTAACAAAATCTCTAGGCAAAACATTACCATTAAAGTCTAATTCTTCAGATTTTAGTCTCTCTGGAAAATTTTGATCAACTGCTGTTACAATATGATAATTAATTAAATTATGATCAACTTTTAAACTAAAAATTATTTTAAATTGCCAGCTTAATCCAGAAGGATCAACTTCTTTAATAACTACAATATCTTTACCATTCTTGATCCCTATAAGATCAGTCGGTTCCTGCTCGGCCAAACGGATCCACCAATTATAATCAGGCTGATCGCTATTTGCTATAGGATACACTACTTTACCTGCATACCACCCCAACATCAATAAAATCTGTTCTTCTGGATGTTGTTGTTGAGCAACATTATAGGCTACGTCAGCATTAGTAACACCATAATAACCTTTACCTAACAATGAATCTGTACTATAAGCTAAATCTTCAAATCCTCTTTGTCCTAGCTCTTTAATACTCTTTGCGCTAACACCTTGCCATAACGGCAACAATTTAACATGTGGCACATCGTTGGAAATATATCGTAACTCTGTCAAATAATTTCTAGTAATTTGATTTGCAATATTACAAGTATAAATCTGCCCTTTCTTCTCTTTTACTTCTTTATAAATAAAATTATAAATTCTTTCTACATCTTGACAACATTCTTTAGACAAAATACTGTTATTAAATGTTAATCCCCCCAATACCACTAACAATTCCAAATCTATATTCGGTAAATGTTGTAAAATAAAACTATCTATTTTTTCATAATTTTTCTTTTTATAAATAACTTTAAAAGGATGATCATTTTCTTTCAGTATAACAATCTCTTCTCCCTGTTTAACTGCAGAAAAATCACTATCTTTATTAGCTGATAACCGAATAGCACATTTATTTAATTTCCATTTGGGCCGATGTACTAAATTTCCATATTTTTTATCTAATAAATCTAAACCGGCAACAAATGTTTGTTCTTTTACCTTATCACAAATCAAACTAACTTCTGCTATTTCATAGTTGGGAACTGAATGTAATCTATACAATGATTCTATAAAATCAAAATCTTCTTGTGTAGACTGTAAAAAATGCAATTTATAAGTACCTTTATCGATCCAATTAACAGAATAATGTAAATTAGCCTTAAAACCCCACACATGTTCTAATCCACCTGGCGGATTAGGAAACCCTAATGGCACTTTTTTGTACCAACAATCTGTATTACTAGAAGATAAACTAGAAGATCTTGACTTTTGTAGACTACTTTTTGGATCTATATTACGCGGTGTTCTAGGTGTGTTATACTCTCTTGGCGAAACATTAACTCTTGGTGAGGTATTAGCTCTTGGCGAAGTATTAGATCTTAGCGTGCTCTCCTCTCTTGGTGAGTCATCACATCTAGGTGTTTTATTACACCATAATAAAGACAATGTCCCTTGCGGAGGAACCCAAACTGTAGATAATCTATTAGTATTAGATTGACAAACCGGTGATGTTCTAGTAGATAAACCTCCCATTTGTGAATCGTTTTCTATTTCACCAATAATAATAGTTGGAACAATACTTGGCGTTCTGTCTGCTTCCTTAAACCTTTTGGTTAAGTCTTTAAGCATAATTCTAGCAGATTCGCTGCCTAATTTTTTGGCCTCCTTACAACAATCTTCTGCATACAATAGATTTCGTTGAGTTATATGTAACTCCGCTTGCTCTAAGTAACTTTTTATAAGCAATTCTTTAATTATAGGTTTTTCTATACCAGCATCACGTAAAAAAATTACTACGGCTTTATATGTAGCAATAGCTTCTTCCAATTGATCCTCTACTACAAATTTTTTAGCACGAACTATACAATCTTTAGCAAGATCAAGTAATTTATCAGATGTTTCTGTAGGATCTATTCCTTTGTTAGTACTAGCACAGGCACCCATGCTGATTTATCGGTTTTATAACTTGCTAGCTTTAGGTGTTTAAAGCTAGCATGCTATCAATTTACCATTTCTGCTGCCTCATCAACATTAACAGATACCAATCTAGACACTCCAGGTTCTTTCATGGTAACCCCTGTTAATTGATTAGCAATTTTCATGGTAGTTTTATTGTGGGTAATAAAAATAAATTGTACTTGAGTAGATAAATCTATTAATAATTCACTAAATCTAGTAACATTAGCATCATCTAATGGAGCATCTACTTCATCTAAAATACAAAATGGTGCTGGGTTTAATTGAAAAATTGCAAAAATTAAAGCTACTGCTGTTAATGCTTTCTCTCCTCCAGACAATAAATAAATAGTGCTGTTCTTTTTACCAGGTGGTTGCGCTAATACACCAACCCCAGAAACTAACCAATCATCTGTAGTCAATTCTAGGCTGGCACTACCACCACCAAATAACTTTGGAAACAACTTCTGAAAATTACTATTAATTTGCTCAAAAGTAGTTTTAAATTTCTTTTTAGTTTCACTATCAATTTTAGTAATAGCTTCTTTTAAAGTGGTTAACGCTGTAGTTAAATCTTCGCACTGTAAATCAAGATATGTCTTTCTTTCTGATTCTAAATTAAATTCTTCTATAGCAGCTAAATTTACCGCACCTAATCTTTCTAAATTTTTAATAACAGCATCTAATTTACTCTGCCATACTTCCAAATCTGCTATATCTAAATTTTGTTCTAAAGTTTGACCATCTACATTCTCCATAATAGCCGCTACTCTAGTTGCTACTCTATTTTGTTCTAACTTTAACTGTTCAACTTTAGCTCTATATTGTTCTACAGTAATATTTAAATCACTACTATTTTGTTCTAATTGCTTAATATTATATTCTATTTCGTCTAATTCGGATTTAACAATGCCAAGTTGTTTTTCTTGGGCTAATCTATCGTCCAATAATGCTTCTAATCTTAATTCTAATGGCTGTAATGGTACATCGTTTTCTTGTAAATCTTTTTGTAATGCCACTTGCTTTTCTTTTAAAGTTTGTATTTGATTTAAAATTCTTTGCTTAGATTCATCTAAACCATGTACTTTAGTAATAATACTTTGCTTGTGTAAAGCAACCTCATGAAATTTATTAATAGCTATTTTATTATATTCTAATCCTTGATCTAATGTTTTCTGCAATTGTACTTTTTGATCAGATAATAATTGTTTCTGTTCGGTACAATCGGAACTTTCTTCTATAGCCACCCTTAAGTTAGCTCTTAAATTAATTTCTTTAGCAGACAATTCTTGTAACTTAGTCTGATATTCTTTAATCTCTATAACTATCTTTTCTGATCGCTGTTTTATACTGTCTAATTTACTTTTTTTAGCACTAATTTCTGTAATTAATACCCGAATTTTGCCTTCTTCTTCTTTACTAGAATTTACTATAATAGCTTGTTGCTGCTCTATATTAATTAAATCTTGTTCTCCAACATCCAGCTCAGAATTTAAATTTATTAATTCTTTTTCTAGTTGTTGCAACTTTACTTCTAACGTAAGCAACTCTTTATTTCTCAATAACACTTGTTGCTTAAGATCAAGCTTATCAATTAACAACCAATTAACTCCTACTAACTCCCCTTTTTTAGTAACAAAATACTGATCAGATAATAGATCTTTTCTTCGCGCCAAAGCCAATGTTAAATCTTCGGCAATATAAATATTTTTAAATAAATTCTCTATTACACAATTATTTTTAATTTTAGATAAAATTGAAATCTTATCTTCAATGTTGTCCACGTGTAACTTTTGCGATACAGGAGCTTCGTCGATTAATACTAATCTAAAATCTTTCACATCTTGCAATAAATCCATAGATATTTCATTAATATTAATATTATCTGGTAAAACCATCGCATCTAAATATCGGCCTAAAATCACACCGACCGCTATTTCCCAACCATCTTCTATAATTAATTGTTCAAAAAACAATGATCCTGTTAATAATGCCGCTTTTTCTAACCAAGTTGATTTAGCAGAATTAATCTCTAAAACATCTCGGTGCAATGCTCGCATCGCACCAACTGTACCTAATAATTTATGAATTTCTGCTTGTAGCTTACTTTTTTGTTCTAATAAATTTTTTATAAAGATTTTTTTTTGTTTGGCAAGCTCAGTAATTTGCAATAACTGCTGACGTTGTGTTAGTTGTAATTCTTCTTCTTTTCGTAAAGCTGTTTCTAACAACACAATTTCTGTAATTAAACTTTCTATATTATAGCTAGTACTTTCTTGATTTAATTTTTCAACCCTAAAATATAATTCTTTAGCTAAACTTTCAATTTGTTCAATAGAAGATTTAATCGTTTCACTCCTATTATTAGCATCAGAAAATTTTACCTGTAACTTATTAAATTTTGAATACCATTCTTCTATTTCTAATTGTGCTGCTTTATGTTTCTGCTCAACATCATTTTTTATTTGTTCTAATTCAGTATATTGTTGATTAATTAATAATAATTCTTGGTTTAAATTTTCTTGTAACTTTTGATCTTCTATATGCTGTTGTTGTAATTTTGTAAGCTCTACTTTTAAAGATGCTAAATCCGTTTGACACTTGTTTTTTTGCTCTTTTTTATATTTTAAAGTTTGCTCTAACTTTGCAATATTGGCACCTAATGCATAATATTCTTCTTGTACTTTGGAAAATTGATCAAACTGATCTGCTTGCTCTAACTTATATCTTTCTAACTGTAACCCAATATTAGTTTTTTTAACTAAATATTGCTCTAATTCTACTGAAATTTGTTTAATTTCTTGTTCGTAACTAACTAATTGTTTATTAAATTGATCAACTTTAATGCTTAATAATTTTATTTCATAATTTTGTTTGTCTGCTTGATATTGCTGATACTTTTTAGCTGCTAATTGCTGTTTTTCTAATTTTTCTAACAATCTAACTTGTTCGCTAAGAAGATCTTGCAATCTATTAAGATTTTCTTCAGTATGCTGCATACGTAATTCTGTTTCGTGTCGACGCTTTTTATAAATAGAAATATCTGCCGCTTCTTCAACAAAACAACGTAAATCTTCTGGTTTAGATTCTATAATTTTACTTACTGTTCCTTGCCCAATTATGGCATACCCATTTTGCAGTAATCCTGTACCTGCAAATAAATCTGTAATATCCCTTTTACGACATTTTTTATCATTTAAATAATATTCTGACTGCCTACTACGATCTACTTCTCGACGAATAGCAACTTCAGAAAAATTTGCATATTCTCGATCTAACTTACCTTCTAAGTTATCAAATAATAACTCTATTGCTGCTTGTCCAACTGGCTTACGAGCAGTAGAACCATTAAAAATTACATCTGCCATAGATTCACCCCGCAAATCTTTGGCAGAACTTTCTCCTAATACCCATCGTACTGCATCTATTATGTTTGATTTACCACAACCGTTAGGCCCTACAATACCTATTAATTGAGCATTTAAATGTAAAATTGTTGGATCTACAAAAGACTTAAAGCCTATCAACTTAATTTGTTTTAAACGCATTTAAATTAATCCTAATTCTATTTTTGCAGCTTCCGACATACGATCTTGAGTCCATGGCGGATCAAAAACCATCTCTACTTCAACGGTCGCAACATTTTCCACTTCTAATAATTTACTTTTAATATCAGAAACTAAAATTGGACCCATACCACACATTGGAGCAGTTAGTGTCATAGTAACAATTACTTTATTCCCTTCAACCAAACATTCATATACCAAACCTAAATCAACAATATTTACTGGTATTTCTGGATCATAACATTCTTTAAGCACTTGCCAAGCTAATTCTGAAGTAATTGATCCTGTAATTGGAACTTTTTCAGATTTTACACCAATAGCATCTAAATCTTTTAAACCTACCCGCACTAAATTACCATTAACGTAAATAGTAGCAAATCCCCCTTTATTTTGAGTGATCTCTACTTCTGTACCAGCTAAAACTAATATAGGTACTCCACTTGGAATCAATAGACCATTAAAATCTCTAGTTACAACCATATCCTAATATATAATCTAAATTAAAATAAATTAAAATAATAATTAGGTTATGTTAGTCATGATTATAATTTAATAATTAATGCGCTTTATTAAATTTATTAGGTTGTATTCTAGATAACTGCTCTAATAAGTGAGCTAAATCTAATGTTAACCCTTCGATGATCTTATCTTTCTCTTCTAAACTCTGATGTGCCATGCTTAACTGCAACTCTAGTTGCTTAAGATTCTTTATAGATTTTATAGACTTTACAGCAATAAATTGTTGATTACTCACAGCTAGTCTTCCCCATTTATTAAAATAATACGTCTATCAATATTGGCAATTTAAATGGAATCTAACAAGCTAATTTTACGCAAATTTGTGTCAGACATCTAATATGATTAACTATGGGGAATATCTTATGTTAACTAAATATATATTTAGTTATGTATCAAATTTAATAAAATAAAAACTTAACAATTTTCATTAGACAATAAATTAAAATAATTTGCAACACATATTTTTTAAAGAAACATCCACCCGGCTGCCTTCGGCAGCCACCCTCCTTCGAAAGCGAAGGAGGGTATCGGTAGCAAAAATATCATTAATATTTAAAATTTTTCATGGTAATTATCAAGTAAATTTAAAATATTTGTATTAATCATAGCAACTACAATATTAAGATTATATTCTATTTCTTTATTACTAAACCTTAATATTTGTATACCTATACTAGAAAGATAATCATCTCTATTTAAATCTTTATCTTGCATATCATAACTTAAATGGTACTCACCATCTACCTCTATTGCTAACCTAAGTTTTTTGGCATAGAAGTCTAAAATAAAAGTTCCTATGGGAACTTGACGATAAAATTGAACATTTTGAATTTGTTTTTTTCTTAGTCTGTTCCATAAAATTTTTTCGTAACAAGTGGGTTCATTACGCAAATGTCTTGCAATTGGTTTTAAAGAATTATTGTAACGTGAATATTTCATAATTTTAATAAATTAATTTTTATTGATATAAGATACTATAAAAAAAATTTAAATATTAATGATGTTTTTGCTATTGATACCCTCCTTCGCTTTCGAAGGAGGGTGGCTGCCGAAGGTAGCCGGGTGGATGCTAAAATTTAAGCAGTAAAGGGATAGCATTTACGATTTATAACTAATCACGAGACAGCCACTAACAAAGACATGGCAAAGAAATTATTTATAAAGTTAAGGGATGTTTCTTTTTTGCCAAACTGGTAAATCATTTTTCCTATTAAGTTGAGCCTTTAAAAGAATTACCTGACGTTTTACATAATGATTATCAGGTTCTCGGTTAAGCAGCAAGGTAAATTCTTTTAGAGCTTCCTCTTTTTCAATATTTTTCAATATTTTTCAATATTTCAGCCGTATACTGAAAGCTTTTATACAACTTATATTGCTTAATAAAACTCTTAAATGCAAAAAACATATAATAATGTTGTTCTATCTTATTTAAATAATATTTATTAAACTATCATATTTGTTTGTTGTCAACTTTCATATTTTTTACTAATTATTAAGTATAGTTTTTATTTGGAATAACAATGTATAGCTATCAACACCGATATCACGCAGGTAACTTCGCTGATCTGCACAAACATCTAATCTTAATAGCTATTTTAAAAGCATTACAACAAAAAAATACCGCTTTTTGCGTATTAGATGCTTTTGCTGGCGAAGGTATTTACGATTTAAATTGCCAAGAAAGCCAAAAAAACCAAGAGTATTTAAATGGTTTCGAAAAAATTAGAAAATCATTAGAACCTAATTATTTAATCCAAGAATTATTAACAATTGCTAAAAAATATCAAACAGCAGATCATCCGTTTATATATCCAGGTTCTCCTGCTATTATCCATGCTAATTTGCGTACACAAGACCAAGCAATTTTTATAGAAAATCATCCTCAGGCTTATACTCAATTAAAAAAACATTTCAGCAACCAACAACAAATACATATCCATAAAAGAGATGGCATAGAGGCTATTAATGCCTTAATTCCGTTTAAAACAAAACGGGGATTAATTTTTATTGATCCTAGTTACGAGGTAAAAACAGAATACAATATTATCTGTTCATTGGTTAAAAAAGCTTATTTAAAGTTTCCTCAAGGTATTTATATGATTTGGTATCCATTATTACAAGAAAACAAACATGTTTCACTACTGACAGATTTACAAAATACTTTTAATAATAATATTTGGCAACACGAATTGGTCCCTATAAAAAACAATACTGAAGGTTTATATGGCAGTGGCATTATAATTATTAACCCTCCATGGCAATTTAATACAATAGTACAAGACAGTTTACGGCTGTTATTAAGATTATTTTAGATTGACTAACCTGAAAAGTTCATATATTTTAAATGTTTGTTTACAGGAGATAACTATATGCCAACAAAAAATACAATAGTAAACCAAGAAAAAAGCAAACCATATTTAACTAAACAAGAAGAACAAGATTATATAGCTAAATATTGTACTTTAACACCAGAAGACATAATAACTACAGAAGACGATAACGCAACTAAACAAAGTAAAACCGGTAAAATTGAAGAAAAAAAATCTAAGGCTATCGAACTATATAACATGTATAAAGCCTCGATACCTTCGGATTCAGAAATTCCAGAAGTAACAATCAATATTGATCTACCTCCAGAAATAGAAGGTGGCAGAGTTAAAGTATTAGGTTCTGTTTCATATAAAGGTAACGAATATATTGTCGAAGATATTAAACCTAAACATATAGGCTTAATATCTGAAACTATAAATAAACAAGCACTAGTAAGAGCTAAATATGCTACTGGCGCCACCCCCTCTGAAGAAGCAACCATAAAAAGAATAATCCAGTTAAGTAATAGGTTTGTTTTAATTAAGAATAAAGATTCTGAAGATCCTCTAAAACCATTAGATCCTAATGCTTATTTATATGGTGGTTTTGTTCTTTCTGATAAGACAACCAATAAGTTTATAGGTATGTTTAATATAGGCGCTAGTGACCTTTATAAAAGTACAGAAATGGCTACTTTAAATAGAGCTGAGACATGGAATAGTGATTATGTTACTCAAACAGATCTTGATAAACTTACACCTTATTTACCAGATGTAGTAACAAAATATGATTCATTACCAGACGAAATAACTTCACTAGAAAAGGTAAAAGAATTTTTTGACTCACATCAATCATCAAGTTCAACTAAAGCTACAGTAGAATCCGAGCCTTTAACAATGGGCGATAAAAAATACACTGGTGTAGGTACAGTGGAAACCTATTTCTTAGTACAATATGTTAAGAAGTTAAAAGATGAAGGACGTAAAGTATTAGGAGGGCTAGGGCTACCAAAAGATGACCACCGTAAATGTTCTATGGAGATTCCAGAACAAATTGACAGTACTGCAAGAACAGATAATAGTGGTTCTTGGAAGGCTGCGGCTAAATCTGGATTTAAAGTAGAGGACGTGGACTTTAAACATCAAAGTAACATTTTAAGATTTATCTTAAGTAGGAACATATAAACTAAATATAATGATAAAATAGGCGCTCTTAGTTTAGGAAACTGTAATCTTAACGACAGTTTCCTCTTCTAAGTTGTTCACAAAAGACGCAAGTAAGCCAGATATACCGAAAATCCATGAATGTTTAATATATTATAAAAAAACAATTTAATTTTTATTAAACATGCTATATAATGTTAAGTTATTTTTATTATTATAAAGAGTCTTAGATTATGCCAGCTATTCGTAATATTGCCATTATTGCTCACGTTGATCACGGTAAAACTACCTTGGTTGATAATATGCTTAAACAAAGTGGAACCTTTAGAGCCAACCAAGCGGTAATAGAACGCGCCATGGACTCTAACGATTTAGAACGTGAACGTGGCATTACGATTTTAGCTAAGTGCACTTCCCTTTTATGGCACGATTCTAAGACTGATCAAGATATCCGTATTAATATTGTAGATACACCTGGTCATGCCGATTTCGGCGGAGAGGTTGAAAGAATTTTATCCATGGTAGATGGAGTAGTATTGTTAGTTGATGCCTCGGAAGGACCTATGCCTCAAACTAAATTCGTTTTATCTAAAGCTCTAAAATTAGGATTAAATCCTATTGTATTAATTAATAAAGTTGACCGCCCAGATAGAAGAATTAGCGAAGTGGTCGATGAGGTATTCGAGTTATTTTTAGCATTAGATGCAACCGATAAACAACTTGATTTTCCTATTATGTATGCATCAGGTAGAGCGGGTTGGGCATCTTTAAAATTAGAAGATTCTTCGGAAAATCTTGCTCCCCTATTTGATTTAATTTTAACCCATGTTGCAGAACCAATTGGCGATCCAGATGCTCCATTTTCTATGCTAATTACTACTAGAGAGTATAATTCTTATCTTGGAAGAGTGCTCACCGGACGTATTTATAGCGGAGTACTAAAAACAAATCAAAATGTTAAAGTATTAAACCGAGAAGGCACTCTTATTGAAAATGGCCGTATTAACAAATTATTAGCTTTTAGAGGGTTAGAACGAGTGCCAATAGAAACAGCTAGCGCTGGCGATATTATTGCTATTTCTGGTTTAGATAACGCAACTGTTGCTGATACTGTTTGCGCTATAGAAATAACCGATGCCATTTTTTCTACTCCTATAGATCCTCCTACTTTAGCAATGACTTTCTCTATAAACGATTCTCCTCTTGCCGGTAAAGAAGGCTCTAAATTAACATCTAGAATATTAGGTGAACGTTTAATGCGAGAAACCGAAGGTAATGTTGCTATTAGAGTAACCCAAAGTACTGATAAAGATGCCTATGAGGTAGCTGGCCGCGGAGAACTACAACTGGGGGTACTTATAGAAACTATGCGTCGTGAAGGGTTCGAATTATCTATTAGCCGTCCACGTGTTTTGTATAAAACAGATGAGTCTGGTGAACGTCAAGAACCTATAGAGGAAATACAGGCTGATGTAAACGATGAATTTGTAGGAGTTGTAGTACAATCCTTAAGTTTACGTAAAGCTGAAATGGTAGATATGCGCCCATCTGGTGGTGGCAAAACTCGCATTACTTTTTTAGGACCATCCAGAGGATTAATTGGTTATCATGGTCAGTTTTTAACAGAAACACGCGGCACAGGTATTATGAATCGTATATTTAACTCTTACGGACCATACCGTGGCACAATAGAAGGACGACGTAGTGGTGTATTAGTCTCTATGGAAGATGGTGAGGCTGCTGGCTATGCTCTATGGAAACTAGAAGATCGCGGTAAAATGTTTATCGGTCATGGCGAAAAAGTTTACCAGGGAATGGTTATTGGCGAACATAATCGTGACAATGACCTTGAAGTTAACCCTATTAAAGGCAAACAATTAACTAATATGCGAGCTTCCGGTAAAGATGATGCAATTCGTCTTACTCCACCTGTAATTATGAGTTTAGAACAAGCTATTGCTTATATAGAAGACGACGAACGCGTCGAGGTTACTCCTAAATCGATCCGTATTAGAAAAGCCATGTTAAATTCTACTGATCGTAAAAGAGCTAATAAAAAAAGCAGTGATTAATGGCTAATTATGAACCATTAGAAATTACTAAAATTAAAGCTTATATACATCAAAAATATCATGTTTATTTAAATAATAATAAAATTGTAATTTTTGATGAAATTATCTCTACTAATACTTATTTATTACAATGCGCTAATAAACCAAATAATAATGTTGTTATTTGTTTAGCTGAAACACAAACTGCTGGACGAGGTCGTTTCGAACATTCTTGGTTCTCTCCACCTAATAATATTTATTTGTCCTTATTATGGCATTTTAACTTTCCTTCTAACCAACTACCTGGATTAAGTTGGTCCATTGCTACTGCAATAAATAATACTTTAAAAAAATATGGAATTAACGACAGCATAATAAAATGGCCAAACGATATTTTATGGAAAGATCACAAATTAGCTGGTATTTTAATTGAAGCTTGCACTAAACCTAATAATAATTCCTGCATTGCTGTCATTGGCGTTGGGTTAAATGTTAATCTACCAAAACCATTACCACTAGATGCTAATATTTCTTTAACTGATAAATATAATATAATAGATGTTGCAGAAATTATACAAACAACCCCAGATAGAAACCAACTAACTGGCATGCTAATAGAATCTTTGCTAGAATCGGTAATAAAGTATGAACATGTTACCACTATTTTTACCAATTAATAATATTAATACCATTATTAATAATATAAAATCAGTTCCAACAAATTTATTTTTAAAAAATAGATCATTAGAAAATATTAATAAATCCACTCAAACTGCCTTGCATAATTTTTTAAAAGAATATAAAGATTCTACAGAAACTCTAAAAGTTTACGTTAAAGAATTAGAAAGATTAATCTTATGGTGTGACAATATTCCTAAAATTAACCTTTTAACTTTAAGTCGAGAACATATCGTAGAATATCAACAATTCTTACAAAATCCCAACCCAAAAAAATTATGGTGCGGCGATAAAGTACCCAAATTACTAAAAACCGGTACTATTAATCCCAAATGGCGACCTTTTTACAAAAATCTAAGCGCCCCCTCAATTAAAAAAACTTTAAAAATTATCGATTCATTTTTTAATTATTTAGTACAATGTCATTACTTAGCAGGAAACCCTTTAGCAATTAATCGACGCCGCAATAAAAATAATACTACTTCTAAAATTGTTGATCGTTATTTAGAACTAGATGAAATTAATGCCGTACTAACTGCTCTATCTAAATATACTACTATGCAATCTCAACAAAAATTTTTAGCAATTAGGGCAAAATATATTATTTTATTATTATTTTATACTGGCATGAGAATTTCTGAAGCAGCTCAACATAATATGGGTAACTTTTTACAACGAGAAGACAATTGGTTTCTAGCGGTAATAGGTAAGGGTAAAAAATATCGTTCTATTCCTATTCCAGACGAATTACTAGACGCTCTTAGTGATTTTAGAATTAGTATTGATTTGCCTTATTTACCACAATTTAAAGAAACCACCCCACTAATACCTAATATAGATCTTAAAAGCCACTTAACCACTAGACGCATTGATCAGATCTTAAAATGGGCATTTAATTTAGGGGCAAATTTTATTAACATAGAAAATCCTCGTAAAGCATCCAAATTAAAATTAGCATCTGCTCACTGGTTACGGCATAGCTATGTTACTTATTTATTGGATTCTGGAGCATCTCTAAAAGTAGCTCAAGAAAATGCTGGCCATAGCGATATTGGCACTACTATGTTATATCGACATGTTAATCAAGCAGATCGACACGAAGCTACTCGTAATTTATCATTAAAAATAAAAAAACCATAAACTTAGGAAACTTTATAAAATATGCTTATAGTTGCTTTACGAAAAAAGATAAAATTTTTAATCTATATTACAATTGCTTCTATTATTATGTTTATCACTTTTAGCTATTTATTTGGAAAAATACTGTCTAAAGATATTTCTATTGAACCAATTAACTATAATATTAACTCTGATTTACGACCAAGCGTATATTTAATTTCTTATGCAGATGGTCACGAAGTTTTTTTTAAAAATCAAAACACTCTTGCTAATTCTGCTATTAATAAAGGGATTGATTTTATCTTAAATTATCGACGAGCTCACTTAGATCAAAAGTTTGTAAAACAACATGCATCTATTTTAACTCAAAAAAAAGGGGCAGGATTTTGGCTATGGAAACCTTATGTCATTTTGAAAACACTAGAAACTATCAAAGAAAACGATATTGTTATTTATTCAGATACTGGTTTATTATTTAGGGAGCAAATTACTCCACTAATAAAACTAACCAAACAACATGATGTTATTTTATTTGAATATGATCCAAAAGAATATTATGGAAAACCAATCCATACAGCTAAACGCGAAATCCTTATAGAATTAGATTGCGATACAAACAAATGTCATTATGGTCAACATGTTTGGGCAGGTGTATTATTATTAAAAAACACTAATAAAAGCAGAGAGTTTATCAAAAAATGGCTTAAATATTCTTGTAAAGAGGAATTTTTAACCGATCAATTAGATCCTAAGATTCAACAACATCCTGAATTTGTGGCACCATCTCATGACGAAGCAATTTTAAACATACTTTACAATAAAGATCCAACAGGAAAATATCTTGTTCCATCAAAATTATTGTTTGATAAATACGCAACTTGGCATCATCGAGATTTTAAAACACAAGACTATTCTCTTTTAATGGCAACCCGAAACAATCGTTCTTCCATAGCTTATATTATTGAAAACGATCTGTTAAATAACTATTTAATAATATTTTTTAGAAAAATGTATCAAAAAATTTTTTGCTGTAATTAAGAATACGCACAAAATAAATCTTTAACATCTAAAATTATTACTCGTTCTGGTAATCTAATTTTAACCTTAGGCTTTTGCGGAATGCAAATAACATAATAAACTTGTTAGTTATATAAAAATTAGGCTAATCGCAACTAATTTCTCTTAAAATATTAATAACCAAATCCACCTTTTTAGCAGCTTCAACTTTAACCATACAACATAATTTACTATTGCCAATTAATTTATATTTATTAGGATTAGATTGTAATAAATTAATTATTTTGTCGACATTAACTTTATTATCTTTATTGAATTCTATATTAAAACCATTTGCAGTATTTTTAATCACACTAACGCCTATTTTTTCGCATAATAATTTTAATTTGCTGATCTCAAATAAATTTTGTAGCTCTACTGGTAATAATCCAAACCGATCGATAAATTCAATAGTTAATTCTTGTAATTGCTGGTCAGTTTTGGCTTTAGAGAGATCTTTATATAAAATTAATCTAGTATGTACATCTGGAATATATGTTGTCGGAATAAATGCTGGGATCTGCAAATCAATCTCAACATTTTTAAGAAAATCTAGTTCTAATAAATCGTCTAATTGCCCATGTTTTTTTAAGGTATCGACAGCGTGCTCTAATAATTCCATGTATAAACTAAAACCAATGGTTTGAATATTACCACTTTGTTCACTTCCTAATAATTCGCCAGATCCTCTAATTTCTAGATCATGAGTTGCCAAAGTAAAACCAGCCCCTAATGTATCTAAATTTTCTATTGCCTCTAACCGCTTTATTGCATCCTGATTTAAGCTAGATAATGGCGGAGTAAAGCAAAAAGCATACGCTTGATGGTGAGATCTTCCTACTCTACCACGTAATTGATGTAATTGAGACAAACCAAAACAATCGGCCCTATCTATAATAATAGTATTGGCAGTTGCTATATCTATGCCATTTTCAATAATAGTAGTACAAACTAATACATCAAATTTTTTATGATAAAATTCTACCATAATATGCTCTAATTCTCTTTCTGGCATTTGCCCATGAGCAATTTTTACCCTAGCTTGCGGTACCAATAATTGAATCTGATCGGCCACTTTATTAATAGTTGCCACTTTATTATGTAAATAATATATCTGACCACCACGTTGTAGCTCTCTTTGGATTGCTTCTTTAATAATTTCAACATTGTATTCCCTAACAAAAGTTTTTACTGATAATCTATGATTAGGAGCAGTTGCTATTATCGAAATATCTCTAATGCCAGACATAGCCATATTTAACGTTCTAGGAATAGGGGTGGCGGTTAACGACAACAAATCCACCTCACTACGCATTTTTTTAAAGTTTTCTTTTTGTTCTACTCCAAATTTATGCTCTTCATCTACAATTAATAATCCCAATGCCTTAAATTTTAAATCTTTTTGCAATAATCTATGCGTACCAATGACTATATCACAATTGCCTGTATGTATTTTATTAATAACTTCTTGTTGCTTAGCTTTAGTAACAAAACGTGATAATAATTCTATCCGTATAGGAAAATCAGCAAATCTATCTAAAAAATTTTGATAATGCTGCCCTGCCAACAAAGTAGTTGGGGCTAATATTGCAACTTGTTTACCACTATCTGCAACAATAAAAGCGGCTCGCATCGCAATTTCTGTTTTACCAAACCCTACATCCCCACATATCACTCTATCCATAGGTTTTAACGTTTTTAAATTTTCTATAACTTCTAAAATAGCTTTGTTTTGATCAAAAGTTTCAGTAAATGGAAAATTACTTATAAATTTTTGATAATTTTCCTCATTAATTGCATAACCATTTCTTTCTTTGCTTGACCGTACAGCATAAATTTCTAATAATTGAGCTGCTACATCTTTAATTTGTTTAGATGCTTTGTTTTTTTCTTTTTGCCAACGATCGGTACCTAATTTATGCAATGGAGCATTTTCTAAATCTACTCCGCTATATCTATGAACTAAATTTAAATTAGTAATTGGTACAAACAATTTATTTTGGTCTGCATACTCAATCACCATAAATTCACTCAAAATAGCTCCATAATCTAATTGAGTTAAACCTAAATAACGACCAACCCCATGTTCAACATGTACTATTGGATCACCGATGCTAATTTCTACTAAATTTTTAATGCTAAACTCGGAAACAGCTTGCTTATCGCGTCTTTTAGTTATTTGTTTAATTTTATTAGGAAATAGATCTTCTTCACAAACAATAGCAGTACTAATAACCTCTAATACAAATCCTTTTTGCAATTGGGCCACTAAAATACCATAAGCAATATTATTATTTACAAATTCTTCAAAACTATCTATATCTACAAGATCTTGCACTATAGATAATTTAAATACTTTAACTAATGACTGTCTTAAGACCTCTTTGCGACCCTTAGATTCCACACAAAATAATATTCTTAGTGGCTTATTTACTGAGTCATTAAATAAATAACTAACTGGATCTGGCAAAGCTCTTATGGCTAAATTACAATTATACTCACTAGGATTTTTAATAGGATCTACACCACAAACAATTTGCGTAAAGTTATTTATTAAAGAAAAAATTTCGGTAGGATTAAAAAATAATTTGGCAATTGGCAAAATAGATCTATTTACATCATGACGAAATTGTTCAAACCTAGACTCAACCTGCAAAAAAAAATTCTCGGCAGCCAATACACATCCTTTAGTACGTACTACTAAACAATTTTTTGGTAAATACTCAAATAAACTGGCAGTTCGCTCAAAAAATAATGGTAAATAATATTCTAGTCCTAAGCTTTTAAAACCCTTACTAACATCTTGATAAATCTGACCATTATTAGAAAACTGTTCCCGCCAATTAGTACGAAATTTTTCTATAGCTTCTTTATTAAATGGATATTCTTTGCTGGGCAAAATTTTGATCTCAGACACTTTCTCTATAGTGCGCTGCGAATCTACATCGAATGTCCTTATAGAACAAACCTGATTATTAACCAATTCTATACGATAAGGTAACTTAGAGCCAATTGGAAATAAATCGATTATAGAACCACGTACCGCAAATTCCCCAAACTCCATAACCTGAGGTACATTATTGTACCCTACTTGCTGCAAAGTAAGCTTAAAGTCATCTAAAAATAATTCTGTATTATGATTAATTATAAAAACATTTTGCTGTATATACTCTGTTGGGCATATTTTGTGCATTACTGTTACAATTGGCACAATTAAAATTCCTTGCTGGATACTAGCTAGGTTATATAAAGTAGCCAATCGCTCAGAAACTATTTCTGGGTGTGGAGAAAAATGATCGTATGGTAAGGTTTCCCAATCAGGAAAATGTAAAATATTAATAGCAGCCTGGTTTAATAACCTACCATTTATTAATTCTGCCTCTAATTGATATGCAATATTAAAATTTTCAACTAAAACTACTAATAAACCAGCATATTTTTGAGACAAAGCAGCTAATAATAAACTATAGCTACTAGGCAATACTTGCCCTATATAAAGATTTTTTTTAATCGACCCAGGTAAACTTGGACCAAGATAATTACTTAATAACATGCTAGCTATTGTACTAGAAAAGACTCCGTTAACAAATATCGCCTTGCTACCAATTTGAACGATTTAATCCTGGCAGGTTTAACCAAAGCAAGGCGATAAATTTAGGTTAGCAATTTATGCGAATAAATTCAAGTTTATATTAAATAATTATAATTTTTAGAACACCTAAAGCTAATTTTGTTCAGCATAATTAACTTGCTTAAGGATTATTTACTAGAATATTAGAAGCAATTTCTACACCATGTCCAGCTACAACAACGCTAATTTTATATAAAACATCATGTTGTACTTTTAAATAACCCTCCAAATCGGTTGCTTTGGTAAAACACCATACTAAACAATCCGCAGCCATATAATTAAACCGATTTAGTCCAACAAAACACAATTGATTAAGATCTATACCTGGATGAGCTTTTAACATATTAGAAAGATCATCAATAATTAAATTAATTTTTTGTAAATCTTGATATTTTAATCTAATTACTTCTTTAATTTGATGATTATATCTTCTAGAGGTGTTTTCGACACTAATAGTTAAAAAAGTTGAATTTGGAACATATAATAAAGATTTATCTGAAGTCCTAATCCTGGTTAAACGCCAACCTATATATTCAACTACCCCCTCTATACCACCTTGACTTTGTCCCTGACTTTGACTTTGATTTATAGATTTTATAGAATCGCCAACCATAAAATGCTGATCCATAAAAATCATCATTCCACCAAAAAAATTTGCTAATAATTCTTTAGCAGCAAGACCAAGCACTATAGTGCTAGCACTACCAAGAGCAACTATCCCAGTTATATCCACGTGTAAAGCTTGCATAACCATTAAAAATGCAAAAATTACTATTAATATTTTTAATAAACGCCAAACAGCGATTATAGTGGTTTTGTGTCGTCGAAAATTTTTATGCTCCCCTTTATATACAAAATTAATTAAATATTCTTCTATTTGCTGCAACAACTTCAACGATAACCAAGTTATAATAATTATTCCGCCAAATAATTTAAAAGAGTCAATTATATAATGTTGCCTCTCAACCAAGATTTCTATAACTGCAATGCTACAA
>JBEKHL010000015.1:0-32603 GCA_050012295.1 Gammaproteobacteria bacterium | reverse complement strand
ATAAAAACTGCATTAGAACCTTCGGTATAATTAGCTGCAGACGCTGCACCTAAATTATTAATGCTTGGCGCAACATTATATGAATTAACGGTTATACCTATAGTATTAGTAGTTGTTAACGGACCACCAATTCCAACATTACCATTATCATCCGTTGATATTGTTAAAAGTTCTGCGCCATGATAATTAATATTTGGCGTATAACTCAACCCATTTAACGCTGAATTAAGATTAGTTAATGTTCCGGTTGCAACTATGGTATTACTAGTACCATTACCTGTTACAGTTAATCCATTAGTCTCACTTAATGATAAAATACCATGAGCAACCGTTAATGTTACTGTCATGGTTCCTATTTCTGTACCGGTACCTCCATCTGCATCAATATCTGACACACTAATTTGATTATTATTAGCAGCAGAAAATACTAAATTGGCATTTTCGTTTACAGATTGCGATATTGGAACTGTATTTACCGGAGCAACCGCAATTTGGTTAATATTAACAACAATATTAGATGATGCAATAGAATTTACTGTATTTAACCCATCATTAAAAATATAAGTTAAGGTTACACTACTTGGTGGATCCTGAGAATTATTAGTATATTGTATAGCTTCTATAATATTATCAACCAATGTTCTGGTTACAATAGTACCACCAACACCAGTAGTACTTGAAAAAGTAAGCTGTAACTGTCCAGCAGGTCTAGTAAAGGTAGCAACTATATTGCTGCCTACAAGTAAAATACCATCGGTATAATCTACAGATACACCACCTTGTATAGCCCCAAAAGAAAAGACGTCTTGAGAATTTGCACCACCAGATCGCATAATAGTTAAAGAAGATCCGTTATAATTGCTCACGCCTGAATTAAGTAAGTTTAATTGCAGATCAGACACATTAAAGTTAGTATTAGTATTAATATAAACTGGTGTCCCGCCTTCAACATAAGTACTTGCTTGAGTTGTACCAAGATTATTAATAGTTGGAGCAACACTATATTGATTAACATTTAAATTTATAGTATTTATAGTAGTTAAAGGACCACCAGAAAGATTAGAGTTATCATCAGTTGATATTGTTAAAAGATCTGAACCAGAATAATTAACATTTGGAGTATACACCAACCCATTTAATGCCGCATTTAAATTACTTAATGTTCCAGTAAAAACTATAGTGTTAGTATTATTACCAGAAACCGCAGTTAATCCAGCAACTCCACTTAAAGTTAATATACCATGAGCAACTGTTAATGTTACTGTTTCTGTTCCTACTTCCGTGCCTGTTCCAGCATCTGCATCCACATCTGATATACTAATTACATTACTATTGCCAATGGAAAACGTTAAGTAAGTATTTTCATTAACTGTTTGTATTGCCGTTGGAACGGTATTTATTGGAGCATGATCAATTTGTGTAACATCCACTATAATATTGGCTGATACAGCAGAATTGCTCATACCTATACCGTCATTAAAGGTATAAGATAACACTATACTAGAAGTAAGATCTTGAGCACTACTCTTATACATTATAGATTCTACAATTTCGTTAACCAATGTAGTAATTACTGGTACACCACCGGTATTAACAAAATTAATTTGCAATTGACCATTAGTATTTGTATAATTCGCAATTATAATATTATTTGCAGTCAAAGTAGTAGGATTAACTATAACATCTGGCATAGTATTAAAAACAAATATATCACTTGCATTAGCTCCGCCAGAACGAGCTATTGTTAAAGTTGATCCACCATAATCACCATTACCAAAATTAGCCGCATTTAATTGCAAATCAGTTATAGTAAAATTAGCATTATTGTTAACAAATATAGCGGCACCACCTTCTATATAAGTATTTACTGAAGTGGTTCCAAGATTATTAATAGCCGGAGGCAGATTATATTGATTAACATTAATAACTACGCTATTAGTAGTAGTTAAAGCACCACCGCTACCAACATTACCATTATCGTTAGTTGAAATTGTTAAATTGTCAGTTCCATAATAATCCGCAGTTGGTTTATAAACCAACCCATTTAATGCTGCATTTAAACTACTTAATGTTCCAGTGGCAGTTATAGTTCCAGTATTATTGCCAATTACGTTAACTAAACCACTAACGCCACTTAAACTTAATATTCCATGTCCAACAGATACTGTTATTGTTTCGGCACCACCTATCCCACCCAATCCACCATCAGCATCTATATCTGATACACTAATTGCATTACCATTATTAGTAGAAAATGTTAAAGTGGTGTTTTCGTTAACAATCTGTGTGGCCGGAACAGTATTTACTGGTGCAATATTAGTTTGATTAATATCAACCGTAATATTAGTAGCAACTATAGAATCTGCTGCTACTTGTCCATCGTTAAATGTATATGTCAAATTAACACTAGGAGGAGGATCTTGAGAATTATTACTATATTGTATAGCTTCTATAATCTCGCTAGCTAATGCAGTAGTAACAATAGTTCCATGAGTACTTACAAAACTAATTTGTAATTTACCATTATTATTAGTAATATTGGCAACTATACTGTTGCCTACGTATAGATTATTGCCGGTTAACGTTACATCTGCCATTGGTCCAAAAGAAAATACATCTTGTAAGCTTGTAGTACCGCTTCTAGCAACTGTTAATGTCGCACCATTATAATTGCCAGCACCAGAATTTAATAAACTTAATTGAGTGTCTGATATAGTAAAATCGCTACTATTATTAATAAAAACAGGATTTGGAGATTGTGCGTAAGCACTTGCCGAAACAGATTGCGTGTAAGTATTTGCCGACACTGTACCAAGGTCATTAATCTGCGGGGCAATATTATATTGCGCAACATTTAATGCTACAGTATTTGTCGTAGTTAAAGGACCATTAGCACCATATATACCATTATCATCGGTTGCAATAGTTAACACGTCCGCACCATGATAATTAATATTAGGCGTATATGTTAAACCATTTAATGCTGAATTAAGATTAGTTAACGTACCAGTTAAAACTACTGTTCCAGTGTTATTACCGCCAACTGTTAATCCATTAGTGGTGCTTAATGCTAACACCCCATTTGTTACCGTTAACGTTACTGTTTCTGCCCCGCCATTCGCATTAACATCTGAAACACTAATTTGGTTGTTATTAGCAGTAGAAAATACCAAATTAGCATTTTCTGTTAAAGATTGCGATACCGGAACAGCATTTATTGGTGGATTAGCTGTTTGAAGAATATCGACTGTAGTAGTTGCAGTAACAAACAAATTGTTACCATTTACGCCAGCATTAAACAAATAAGTTAAATTTACGCTAGCAGGTGCATCTAGAGAAGAATTACTATATTGTATAGAGTCTATAATATTATTAACTAGCGCAGTAGTTGCTGTGGCACTAATGCTACTTACAAAATTAATTTGTAATTGACCAGCACCAACAGTAAAAGTAGCGATTGTGTGTCCACCAGTAGAAATAGCGCCAATATCATAATTTACAGTAACATTACCCTGAATATTACCGAAAGAAAACACGTCTTGCAGATTTGCACCACTAGATCGTGTAATTGTTAAAGAAGCACCATTATAATCCCCTAAACCACCGTTAAATGAATCTAACTTATGTAGACTAGCAATAGTAACTGTAGGAGAAATAATAATTGGAGAACCAACTGAAGTATAAGTGTCAGAAGAATAAACATTTGGAGAAACCGTACTTAAATCATTAATAGCTGGTGGATAATTAGATATATTAACCGCAGTAGTTGCCATTACATTAGTGTGCACAATTCCATCGTTAAAAGTATACGCTAGCGTGACACTTTGCGGCGGCAATTGATTAGAATTACTATATTGAACAGACTCAACTATAGCGTTAGCTAAATTAGTAGTTGGGACAACACCATTATGAGTTACAAAATCAATTTGCAATTGGCCATTACCATTAGTAAAATTAGCAATTACATTATTATTGTAAACTAAGGTACCATTGTTGGTGCCAGTTATAGTGTTTACTGTAACACCAGGCACCGAAGCAAAAGAAAAAACATCGTCCGTATTTGACCCGCCAAAACGAGCAATTGTTAACGTGGATCCACTATAATTACCAATACCACCATTAAAAGAATCTAATTCATTAGGATCTGATATAGTAACGCTACCTGCAATAACCACCGGATTTGCTCCCGCAGTAAATGTAGCCGGTGTTGGATTAAAATCGCTAATACTAGGTGTATATTTAAGAACATTAACAGTAACGTTTTCTAAATTAGTATAAGGATCACTAAGGCCAGTTGGAGAATCACTAGATAAAATTTTAATATTAGCTACCCCGTTAAATCCTGTGGTTGGAGTAAATGTTAACCCATTTAAATACGAATTAATATTACTTAAAGTACCAGTAATAGTAATAGTATTGCTATGATTTGCTCCAGCTATAATTGCCGAACTATCAGTAAAATTGCTTCCTAAGCTTAGAATTCCATTGGTAGCAGTTAATTGTACCGTATTAATAGTGCTACTATTGGCAGCAGGGCCAGTATCACTAATTTGTATAGCATCTACTCCAGATAATACTAAATCGGTATTTGCGTAAGTGTTAGTGTTTGCTGGCAATACCGCTGTAGCATCGTTAACTTGCACTACATCTATATTTAATATTTTGCTATAACTGGACGGATCGGTAACAGGAACTCCAACAATATCGTTAACTATTGTGGTAATAGTCGCAACCCCACTAAATCCAGCCGCAGGAGTAAACGTTAACCAACCTAAATAAGCATTAATGTGACTCACGCTATCAACAATAGTAATAGTATTATTAACACCATGAGTAACCTGAATTGCTGAATTACTAAGATTACCTAAACCTATTGTACCATTTGTCGCAGTTAATTGAACCGTAACAACACTTGGATTATAGCTATCTGCAAGTTGTATGGAATTTTGCCCAGCTAACGAAAAAAACGCAGCATTTGAGTCAACAGAAACATTAGGACTAGATAAAAGTATTCTTGCATCGTTTACCTCTATATTTAATACTTGACTATAACTAGATGAATCATTAATTAAAACCCCAGGAAGATCGTTAGCTAATACCGTAATATTTGCTGCCCCACTATAATTAGTAGCTGGAGTATATGTTAATCCATTTAAATATGCATTAATATTACTTAACGTATCTGTTATAACCATATAATTACTATTATTTGCCCCACCAACTATAACGGCATTATTAGTAAAACTGCTGCTTAAACTCATCGTACCATGAGTAGCTGTTAATTGTACTGTAATTGGATTAATAGTTGCAGCCATTGCACCATCTACTATTTGTATAACATTACCGTTAACACTAGATAATACTACACTGGTATTCATGTTAATACTTGCTAAAGACTCTACTACCGAAGCATCATTTATAGATATATTTAAAGTTTTACTATATGTTGCGCCAGACGGATCAGTTATAGAAACTCCTGGCAAATCATTAGCCAAAACAGTTATATTAGCAGCTCCACTATAATTAGCGTTTGGCGTAAAAGTTAAACCGTTTAAATAAGCGTTAATATTACTTAAAGTATCTTGTATAGTAATACTAGCACTATTGTTAGCTCCAGCTATAATAACATGAGAATTGATAAAACTATTACTTAAATTTAATGTACCATTGGCAGACGTTAATTGTACTACAATTGGGTTGGTGGTTGTAGCTAGAGCATTATCGACAATTTGTATAACATTATTATTAGCACTAGATAGTACTAAACCAGTATTCATGTTAACATTAGTTACTTGCTCTGTAACTATTGCATCGTTTACAAAAACATTTAATGTTTGACTATAACTAGCGCTACCCGAAGAACTAATGCTAGATCCAGTAATTCCTGCAATATCGTTCACTATTACTGTAATATTAGTCGGTCCGCTAAAATTGGAATTTGGAGTAAAAGTTAATCCGTTTAAATAAGCGTTAATATTAACAGCACTACCAACTAACGTCATGCTACCACTACTATTACCACTAACACTAACTAAAGGTGTGGAAGAATTATTGGAAGATATAATACCGCTATTATTGGCTACATTTAATTGAACCATAATGTTGGCATTTGAAGCATCACTAACAGTTATAGCATTACCATTTGCAACAGACAATACTAATGGCGTATCTATATTAACTGTTTGTACTGGAATCGTTGTTGTTGCATCGTTTACAAAAATATTTAATGATTGACTATAACTAGCACTTGTTGACGTACTAATAGTAGCACCAGTAGTTCCAGCAATATCATTAACTAACACTGTAATATTAGTGGCTCCACTAAAAGTAGAGCTCGGGGTAAAAGTTAATCCATTTAAATAAGCATTAATATTAGCGGCAGCACCAACTAACGTCATTGTAGTACCACTAGCATTAACATTAACACTTGTTAATGCCGTGACAGAATTACTAGAAGATATGCTACCAGCATTATTAGCTACATTTAATTGAACCATAATATTAGAATTTGATGTATCGCTAACTGTTATAGCATTGCCATTCGCAGTAGATAATATTAATGGAGTATTTATATCAATTGTTTGTATCGGGATCTTTGTTGTTGCATCATTTACTTCGACGTTTAATGTTTGGCTATAACTAGCATTGGATGAAACACCGATTATAGAGCTGGTAATTCCAGCAAGATCATTAGTTAATACCGTAATATTGGCTGCACCACTAAAACCGACAGTTGGCGTAAAAGTTAAACTATTTAAATAAGAATTAATATTAGCGACATTACCAGTTATAGTTAAAACACTAGTACCACTGCCAGTAACAGTAAGATTTGATACAGAAACAGTAGATGCTAGTGTGCCACCATTATTAGCCACACTTAACTGCACCATAACATTACTAGCAGCACTAGATGCATCGACAATAGTTATAGCATTATTTATTGGCATTGATAACGCCATAGAATTATTAGTGTTATCTAAATTAATAGTTTGTGAAACAACGGTTGTTCTAGCATCGTTTACATCGATATTTAACGTTTGACTATAACTAGCACTAGACGGCGTACCAACAGTAGCGCTGGTAACCCCAGAAAGATCATTAGTTAATACGGTGATATTAGCTTGCCCACTAAAACCATTGGTTGGCGTAAAAGTTAAATTATTTAAATAATTATTAATATTAGCAATGCTACCAGTTATAGTTAAAACACCAGTACCACCGCCTGTAATAGTAAGATTTGCTGCAGAACCAGTAGACGCTAGAGTACCGCCATTATTGGCTACACTTAACTGTACCATAACATTATTAGCAGCACTAGATACGTCAACAATAGTTATAGCGTTGGTTATTGGTATAGACAAAGCCGTAGAAGTATCGGTATTATCTAAATTAATTGTTTGTGAAACAACTGTTGATCTGGCATCATTTACTTCAATATTTAATGTTTGACTATAACTAGCGTTAGATACAGAACCTATGGTAGCACCAGTAATTCCAGAAAGATCATTAGTTAACACCGTAATATTAGCTTGGCCACTAAAACCAACTGTTGGTGTAAAAGTTAAACTATTTAAATAAGTATTAATATTAGCGACATTACCAGTTATAGTTACAACACCAGTGCCACTGCCAGTAACAGTAAGATTTGCTGCAGAACCAGTAGATGCTAGAGTACCACCATTATTAGCTACACTTAACTGCACCATAACATTACTAGCAGCACTAGATGCATCGATAATAGTTATAGCGTTAGTTACTGGTATAGATAAAGCCGTAGAACTATCTGTATTATCTAAATTAATTGTTTGAGAAACAACAGTTGCTCTTGCATCATTTACTTCAAGATTCAATATTTGACTATAACTAGCATTCGATGCTACACCAATAGTAGCATTAGTGATTCCAGAAAGATCATTAGTTAACACCGTAATACTAGTTGCACCGCTAAAACCAGAAGTTGGCGTAAAAGTTAGATGTTGTAAATAATTGTTAATATTAGTAATACCACCAGTTATAGACATAATACCCGTGCCACTGCCTGTAATAGTAAGATTTGCCGCAGAGCCAGTAGATGCTAGCGTACCACCATTATTAGCTACACTTAACTGAACCATAACATTATTGGCGGCACTAGATGTATCGATAATAGTAATAGCATTTGGTATTGGCAAAGATAAAGCCGCAGAAGCATCGGTATTATCCAAATTAATTGTTTGCGAAACAACAGTGGATCTAGCATCGTTTACTTCGATATTTAACATTTGACTATAACTAGCATTCGATACAGAACCTATAGTAGCACTAGTAACTCCAGAAATATCATTAGTTAATACGGTAATATTAGCTGCACCACTAAAACCAACAGTTGGCGTAAAAGTCAGACCATTTAAATAAGTATTAATATTAGCAACACTACCAGTTATAGTTAAAACCCCAGTGCCGCTACCTGTAATATTAAGATTAGATATGGAACCAATAGATGATAACGTACCACCATTATTGGCTACATTTAACTGCACCATAATATTGCCAGCAGCACCAGATGCATCGATAATAGTTATAGCATTGGTTATTGGTATTAATAAAGCTGTAGAAGTATCTGTATTATCTAAATTAATTGTTTGAGAAACAACTGTGGATCTGGCATCATTTACCTCAACATTTAATATTTGACTATAACTAGCGTTCGATGCAGAACCGATAGTAGCACCAGTAACTCCAGATAGATCGTTAGTCAATACGGTAATATTAGCTTGCCCACTAAAACCAACAGTCGGCGTAAAAGTTAGGCCCTGTAGATAATGGTTAATATTGGTAACACTACCGGTTATAGTCATAACGCCAGTACCACCACCTGTAATAGTAAGATTTGAGGTTGAACCAGTAGACGCTAGAGTACCACCATTATTAGCTACACTTAACTGCACTATAACATTATTAGCAGCACTAGATGCATCACTAATAGTTATAGCATTTATTGGGATAGCTAAAGCCGTAGAAACATCTGTATTATCTAAATTAACAGTTTGCGAAACTATTGTTGATTTAGCATCGTTTACATCAATATTTAATATCTTACTATAACTAGCACTAGATGCGGCACCAATAGTAGTACCAGTCATTCCGGAAATATCATTAACTAACACAGAAATGCTAGTGGCACCACTAAAATTAGAATTTGGAGTGAACATTAATCCATTTAAATAATTATTAACGTTGGCAACACTACCAGTTATTGTCATGGATCCGCTATTATTGCCAGTAACTGTAACCCCTGTTAACGGATTATTAGATCCTATAATACCATTATTACTATTTAATTGAACAGCAATATTAGATGCATTTGCCGCATCACTGATGGTTATAGCATTACCATTAGTAGTAGACAATACTAATGACATATCCGTGTTAATTGTTTGGGTCGGAACAGCTACTACCGCATCATTAACTACAATATTTAATGTTTGACTGTTGCTTGAAGGATCCGTAATTGCAACCCCAGAAATATCGTTAGCTAATACTGTTATACTACCATTATTTACTCCTGCCACAGGAGTAAACGTTAATTGATTTAAATCAGCGTTAATATTGCTAACAGTATCTGTAATAGTAATAGTATTATTATGGCCGGAGGTAATAGTTGCATTACTAACGCTACCGCTAAAACCAATAGTACCATTGGCAGCAGATAACCGCACTGTAATGGTAGCATTTGAACCGCCAACTAAATCACCTATTTTTAAATCATTTCCACCAGGTAAATTTACTAAACTACTAACACTATCTACATTAACAGCAGTTTGCGGTATTGTTATTGTAGTATTATTGGTTGCAATATTAATAGTTTGCTCATAACTTAAACCACTACCAGGATTTATAGATGTATTTCGTAAATTATCAACAACAACATTAATTTGCGCCCCACTCTGACCATTTGAAGTAAATATTAATCCATTCAAATAATTATTAATATTAGCAACATTATCTGTAATAGTAATAACATTACTACTACTGTTTGTAACAATATTGGAACCGGTAATATTTGTACCTAAACTAACAGTACCATTAACTGCTGACAATTGAACTTCAATTGTTTTTGATAAATCACTTGCGCTAGCCCCAGCCGTATCAGCTATTGTTATAGCGTTACCATTAGCATTAGAAAATACTATCTGTGCTCCTAAAGAATTAACAAGTTGATTAGGAGCTGACACTACGTTATATATAACATAATTTGTCGAACTTGTAGAAGTAGGATTACCAGGGCCAGCAGGAGTAACAACTGTATATGAATAACCACCTAAACCAACATAACCAGCAGTAGGAGTAAATACTATAGTACTGTCATCTGTAGCAACTTCTGTAGCAGTGCCGCCAATTAATGTAATATTATTACCAGGACCTGTAATAGTACCACTCCCAATAGGTTTAATACTATTACTACTTGACGTTGTACTAGTGGCGCTAGGATCATTAACAATAAACGATACATTACCATGAACCGAAGCTACAGATAAATTAGGGTCTGGATTAGTAACAGCCGCTTCTAGCGCTGCCATAGTAGGATACAAATTAGCAGATTCTACTGATGCACCAGTACTATTAACTACTACCGGTAACAATATATATTCAACATTAGATGTAGCATCAGTAGATACATTTTCTAACGGAACATTTGGTAAAGAATTAGTAGTAATTTTAACAACATAATCATATGTATTGTTACCTGTTGCACTGTACCCTGGTGGATTAACAACAAACATAATGTTTTGATTTAAAAAATCGCTAGTTATAACACTAGCAGGTTGTTCAAAAGATACTACCGAATGTAAATAAGGAGCTAATTGTGAAGCATTAATAGGGAAATAACTTCCTAAATTCTGATAAATATAAATATTATTTTGCGCACCTCCAGAAATATTTCCAACAAGTTGAATTTTAACATCACCAATATTATCTGGCTCTTGAACTTGTATCGGAACAGCAACAAAAAAACTACCTGCCGCAAAACCACCAGTAGGGCTACCATCTCCAGTAATGGTTGCATCATTTGTTAATGCAGCTGATGGTGGAGTCGGCACACTTTCAACAATTTTAGGAACAACAATAGCAGTAGGACTTGCAGCAACAGCACCAGAAACAATTTCAATATTACTTGGTTGTTCGCTCAAAGTATGCGTGATTACAGTACTAGCATTAAGATCTTGCTGTTTGTCGGTGACCATACCGCTTTGTAATTCCACCTCTTGCCCTACATGCTGTAACAATTGAGGAGAAATTTGATTGCTTTCTACCTGTTGATGAAATTGATCGGTTGAATGTTTTTTATGAATAGACAAATCTTCTTGTTGAGCATGATGCGTAGAAAGAGCATTTGAAAGAACATTATCAAGATCATGGAAGTTTCCAACAATAACTGAAGAATCATTTAATTGTTGTAGAATTTCGGAACTATTATAAACCCCATCTGAAAAATGCATAGATAGCGAATGATTACCATCAAAAAATCCATTGATAGTTAGTTTTTGATGATTTTCTACAATTACTAAATTTTTACCATCACGATAAACTGGGACAGAACCAGAAAGCAAATCTTTTACTGATATACCAATATTTGCTGCACTATTATCAGCATTATTAGAATTATCAACCTTACCAGCATCGTTAATTTGCAAATTTTTATTTGTTTTATCTTTGCCGCTCATAGTGCATAATTACCATCGGTTATTTAGACTACAGGTACACACATTTAGTTCTGCTACTAGTATTAGCTTAGCAACGATTTGTATCGGTGAAATTACACATTGAACTAATAAATAACAAATAAATAGTTTTATTTACAAAAATAATAAAAAATAATATTAGTATCTACAAGCTTTCTATATAGGTGAATTAGCACTTAATGTTTAAACTAGATTTAATTAGGTTTAATTCCACCTAAATCTAACACGATTCTGGACTCCGGTTAATAAATCATAAACTGAATTATGAGTATATTTAACTATTTCTTCTATGGGTAAATTATCTCCCCACAACACTACGCTATCTCCTAATTTAGCCTCTAAACAATTTTGTAAATCTACCACCGCCATATCCATAGAAACTCTACCAATTATTTTACAAAGCTGTCCATTAATTAAAACTGGCATTCCTGGTTTAGTTCTACGCGGATAACCATCTCCATAACCAACTGCTATTACCGCAACTTTTAAATCTCTTGGACAAATAAACTCTGCCCCATAACCAACCGCTGAATTTTTTGACAAATGTTTAATAGCTATAATTGTAGTTTGTAAAGTCATAACTGGTTTTAAATTTAAATCTTTAGAAAATTTACCTAATAGTGGCGATACCCCATATAACGCCAAACCAGGTCTAACTACGTCGTAATGTTGTTTAGTAAAATTAAAAATAGCTGCAGAATTACAAAAACTTTTCCAATTTGGATATTTAATAACATCTACATTACCTATAAAATCTGTAAAATTTTTTATTTGATAATTATTTAAAGCATGCTGATAATCTTCCGCACAAGCAAAATGCGACATAATTCCCAATGGTTTAGCAACATTAATATTTGTTGCCAAATATCGATAAATCTCTAACGCCTCTTGCAAATTGAAGCCTAATCTACTCATGCCAGTATCTATCTTTAACCAAGCATTAATTGGCTTAGATATATTAGAACTAACACTTAAATTACGTAACCAGTCCAATTGTAATTCATTATGAAAAACCACAGAAAAATTTTCTCTAGCTGCGACTATTAATTCTTCTGGTTCAAAAACACCTTCTATTAAAATAATTGGGATTGTTACTCCTGCCTGCCGCAATTGTAACGCTTCGTCTATTGCCGCAACCCCTAAAAAATCTACTTCTTTTTGCAAACGTAATGCAATAGAACGTAATCCATGGCCATAGGCATTAGCTTTAACCATAGCTATAATTTTAGATTGACTAGCTAATTGCTTTATAACTTGAACATTATGTAGCAAATTTTCTGTTGATAAATTAGCAATAAGAGATCTCACGCTTCTTTCTCCAACATAAATAAGCCAATACATGCGATGCATGCACCATACAAATCGTTATATAAGTATACCGTGGCGTTCCAGCCATAGAACAAAAAAATAAAACCACTAACATAATTATGCTAACAGCATTAAAACATATTAATGGTACAGCAGCCCAAAACGTACTACGCAACACTAATATTCCTAAGATAAGATATATAACGCTCAATATTGCAGGTATTAAATTCGCCATTGTTAAATACACCATGCCGTTAGCTATCCAATAAACCATAGAATTATTATAGTTATTATTATTTAAAAAATTATTAATATATTTAAAGCTAGGGTGATATAATAACATACTAGCCATGTTTATAGCCATATGTTTAAGATAAATTAATGGATGCCGAAAAATTGTCTTAACCCAAGAAAAATACAATTGTTGTCTTTCTATTTTATTAGATCCAGTTTTTAATATAGCATCTCCAAATATAAGATCGTCTACCATGTAATACTTAAATTGATCTAATGGTTTACGATTAAATCTAGATTGAAGTTCCTGCATAGTAAAGTTGTTATTTTTAGTAAAATCAGGGAACAGATCTTTATTAATGGCTACGCTAATTGCCGCCAGATCATATAGCTTTACTAATTGCCAAGAATAATTTTTTTGAACGTTAGGGATCAAAACATAATTAATACTGTTTAAAACAAAATAAAACAATAATAATAATATACTAACAGTTTTTATAAACTTTTTACAATATATTTGATAATTTGAACAAACATATGCCAACCAACCTAACAAAACTGGCGCACAAAACTGTGCCTGAAATTTAACAGCGGTACCATACAATAAAATAATTACTAATATAATAATTTTATACCAAGTTGGCTGCTGTTTGTTCGAACTTAAATAACTTAAATAAGCTGCAACAAATAAAAAACTAAAAGTAAACCCTATATCTTTCCAAATCATATTAGAATAAAAAAAGATTTGTGGGATTAAAGAAAATAATAACAATATAAACCGATAACGAAAATTACAAAAACTACTAATTAAATAAAAAATAGAACCATATAATAAAGACAAATGTAATAAAAACATCATACCAGATCCTGGCACAATATGATCTAAATACCTCCATACAAACGACATTAAGGGCGGATGATGATCGTTATAAATTCCAGCAACAGCCATAGCATATTGACCCTGACTGTCTGGAGATAAGATCCCTGGCCACATGAACCATAAATGCAAACTACCTATTAAAAATACTAAAATTAACGGATTTATTTTAAAAGGCTTATAAATACTCATATTGCTTTGCTAATAAATATAATAAATAATAGGATAATTAAATAGTATGTAAGTTTATATTGCAAACAAAACAACCGATTTAGCAAGATAACTTTTAGGAAATAACAATTAATTATGATTACCCCTATTATTTTATCAGGAGGCAATGGCACACGTCTTTGGCCTCTCTCTAGATCTTATTACCCTAAACAATATTTAGCTCTAACAAATAATCAAACTTTATTACAAGAAACCGTATTACGTGTCACCGCTAAACAATTTAATCAACCTATGATTATTTGTAATAATGAACATCGTTTTTTAGCTGCAGAACAACTACAAGCTATTAATGTAATACCTTCCCACATAGTATTAGAAACAGAAGCTAAAAATACCGCTCCTGCAGTTGCTATTGCTTGTTTACTACAAGAAGATCCAGATCAGCTATTATTAGTGTTACCTGCCGATCATATAATTAAAAATATAAATAATTTTTATAAAGCTATAGAAACAGCTAGTCTCGCTGCTAAACAAGGCAAAATTATTACTTTTGGTATAAATCCAAGTTATCCAGAAACTCGCTATGGGTATATTGAATGTGGCAAAAAATTAAAAAATAATGAATTTTTATATAAAGTTACTCGCTTTGTCGAAAAACCTGATATTAACACTGCAAAACAATTTTTTGAGTCAGGGAAATATTACTGGAACAGCGGAATTTTCTTATTTAAAGCCAGCACTATGTTAGAAGAAATTAAATACCTACAACCAAATTTATTAAATAGCTGCAAAAACACTATTGCTCAAGCTAATCGCGATTTAGATTTTTTACGATTAGATTCAAAATTGATCGATTCTGCTACTACTAATTCTATTGATTACGCAATTATGGAACACACTAAACTAGCAGCTGTTGTACCGGTAGAATTAGAATGGTCCGATCTTGGATCATGGGACGCATTATGGGAGATCTCTACCAAAGATCCTCAAGGAAACGTAGCAATTGGTGATATAATCACCAAAGAAGTAACTAATTCTTATATTCGTACTGAAAATCAATTAATCTCTGTTATTGGTTTAGACAATATAGTGGTAGTCGCTACCCAAGATGCTGTTTTGATTAGCTCTAAAGAACATCTAACCCAAATTAAAGATCTAGTACAAAAACTTAAAATAAATAATAGAGCAGAGCTTAATAATCATAAACGTGTTTACCGTCCTTGGGGATATTATCAAACTATTGATTTAGCAAATCGTTTTCAAGTAAAAAGGCTAATGATTAAGCCAGGCGCAAAAATTTCTAGTCAAATACATTACCATCGCTCAGAACATTGGATTATAGTGGAAGGTACTGCCAAAATAACTAAAGGTGAAAAAGTATTATTGCTTCATGAAAACGAATCTATCTATTTGCCCATGGGCACGGTCCATAGGGTAGAAAATTCTGAAAACACCCCTCTTCATCTTATTGAAGTACAATCCGGATCTTACTTAGGCGAAGACGATATTGTTAGAATTGATGATATGTATGGACGAATTGAGATTTAACTAGAAAGATTATAGTCAATTAGATTTTAAAACATCGTTACAATTATTTAATAATATTTTTAAATAATTTTTCATCTCCGTAATTAATTCTTTATTGTGATTATTAGTTGTATTTGTTTCTATATGTTTAATTAAAAGCAATACTTCTTCAAAAGATTCTTTAAAAGAATTGGAAAAACCATAACATATTTCTAGCATAGCCTTTGTTTGCTTATCCAAACTATTATTAGTACTTAACAATCTAATTGATGTTTTTTTAAAATAATCAACATCTATTATATTACCTATAGCACCAATAGTTTTTGTATTTTCATCTTTCAATGGCCTATTATAATATAATACTGCTTGAAGTTTTTCTCCTGTTGTAGAATAGGTTTTATTTTTAATAACTTCTACGTCTGAATCAATAGATTCTATTATACAATCCATATAATATTTGGTTACTTCCGAAGGAAATATATCGCCAACTGATTTACCAGCTAAATTTGGTGGTATTTTATACTCCTGTAAATCTTTATTTGAAAAAACATTATGTCCAATATATATTCCTTCTTTATTTACCCAATAAGTAATCCCGGGAAATCCATTTATAATATCTAATATCTGCTGAAAATTTTTTGTTTGTGTTAAAAAAGCATTTTGTAAAGATTGTTCTTTCATCGTATCAATTACCTATTGTTTTTATAAAATTTTTAATCTCATAAATTAGAACTAAATTACTGTCGCTATCCTCGTTTACTGATATAAGGTTTATTAATAACAATATTTCTTTTAATAGTTCTTTGACATATTTAGGCATAAGCTGCTTTTTATTAGTCGATTGCATTTCCACTTCTTTGGATTTTAGATAAGTAATATCTAATAAATTACCAACAACTCCTATTATTGCCCCTTGTTCGTCTTTAATCGTATTTCTATAAGATAATTGAATATATGGTTCTCCTGTTGAAGCACAACAAGTTTCTTCCATAACCGTAGAATGATCTGAAAAAATTGTTTCCAAATCTTTACGACAATACTCATTAGCTATATCCAACGGAAATATATCGTAGTCTGTTTTTCCAATCGCATTAGCTGGAAAACCATATTTTTGTCTGATTTCATCTTTAATATTGTTGTGCCATAAATATACTCCATATCTATTTTTCAAATAAGTAAATCCAGGAAGGCAGTTAGCAACAACGTTTAATTGTGAAATAATTTCTACAGGAATTAAATTGTCATTATTATTACAGTTTTGCTCTGTAAAAGCAGTGATTTGGCAACCCATAATCAATTCTCCTAATAAAACCTATTATATCGTTTTTATAATTACTTTATTTTAGATACTCTTATGAATTGCGAATGTTGTCAATAATTTTTTATAATTTTCAGAAAAAACCGTCTTATAATATATATATATAAGACAAACTTAGTACGGTGAAGAAAAACCCAATTGCTGCATTAATTTTATTTCTAAACTTTCCATTTCGCTAGCTTCTAATTCGTTTTTATGATCATACCCAAGCAAATGCAAAGTACCGTGCACTACCATATGTGCCCAATGCGCTAACAACTCTTTATTTTGTTGTTTAGCCTGTAATTCTACTACGGCTGCACAAATTACAATATCTCCCAAAATATTATAATCTACATTTACTTCCTCCAAGTTTACTGGGAAAGACAATACATTAGTAGAATTATTTTTATTACGATAATTATAATTTAAGCTAATAATTTCTTCTTCATCTACAATACGAATAGTTAATTCTGTATTATCCGGGATCCTATTAGTTAAAGCTACACTAACCCATTCTTTAAATTGAGCAGGATGCGGCAAAGTTTTAGCATTAGTTGCTATTTGTAATTCTAAATCGACTGTCATCTCATTGTGGCTCTTAATTTTTACTATCTTCCCATTTGGCATATGCATCTACTATATCTCTTACAAGAGGATGTCTAACTACATCTTTAGATTGAAAACAAGTTACACTAATATTTGGAATATTCTCTAAAAGATCTATCGCATGCTTTAATCCAGAAGTTGTTCTTCTTGGTAAATCTATTTGTGTAACATCTCCAGTAATAACAACTTTAGAATTCATACCTAACCGTGTTAAAAACATCTTCATTTGTTCTATAGTAGCATTTTGTGCTTCATCTAAAATAATAAAAGCATCATTTAAAGTCCTGCCTCGCATATATGCTAATGGGGCAATCTCTATAATTTGCTGTTGTAAATATTTTTCAACTTTACCAAAACCTAATAAATCATACAAAGCATCATACAATGGTTGTAAATATGGATTAATTTTTTGAATTAAATCCCCGGGCAAAAAACCCAATTGCTCCCCTGCTTCTACGACTGGATGAGATAATAAAATTTTCTTCACATAACGTTGTTGTAATGCAGAAACAGCACAAGCAACTGCTAAAAAAGTTTTGCCAGTACCAGCTGGGCCAACTCCAAAATTTATATCGTGATGTAATATATTTTGCATATATTTTTGTTGGCTATTGCTATACAGCTTAAGTACGCCATTTAATGTAACTATACTAGGCTTATCTATATTTATTGGATTAATTACATTATCTAAATTGTTTGTCATATTTATATTATGATTATTGTAGTTATTATTATGAAAATGTGCTTTTCTATGCCTAGACAATACGGCCCCCTAAATATAATTTAAAAAAACAACCCATATATAAAATAATATAATTTAATTTAAAGAATATTAAAGTTGACCCACAATACCGCGCAAACTGTTTGGTAGGCTCTCAATAATTTTAATGTTAATTAATTTGCCAACTAAATCATGATTACCCATAAAAGTAACTAGTCTATTGTTTTCTGTTCTAGCGCATAATATTTTAGGATTTTTTTTGGAAATGTTGGCAACTACCACCGTCTGTTCGGTATTTACCATTCTTTCACCAATTTGCAAAGTATTTCGTAAAATACGTGATTGAATAATATTAAGGCGCTGCTTTTTTTCATCTAACGACACATTGTCTGGTAAATTCGCAGCTGGTGTTCCTGGTCGTTTACTGTATATAAAGCAATATGAATTATCAAATCCTACTGTGTCTATAACGTTTAATGTTGCGGCAAAATCTTCTTCTGTTTCTCCAGGAAAACCAACTATAAAATCTGAAGATATTGAAATATTTGGTCTAACTGCCATAAGATTATTAATTTTTTCTAAATACTCAGATACTGAGTAGCCTCTTTTCATTTTATTTAAAATTAAATCTGAACCACTTTGAATTGGCAAATGTAAGTGATTTGCTAATTTAGGAATATATTTAAAAGCCATAATTAAATTATCAGAAAATTCTTTTGGATGAGAAGTCATAAATCTAAGACGTAAAATCCCTGGAATTTCTGCAATATATTGCAACAACACTGCTAAATCTACTAATTCTCCATTCGATTTTTTACTTTTATATGCATTAACATTTTGCCCCAACAAAGTTATTTCTTTAACCCCTTGTTCTGCCAAAACAGCGGCTTCCACGATTACATCTTCAAAATTTCTGCTAATCTCGTTACCACGAGTATATGGTACAATACAAAAACTACAGTATTTATTGCATCCTTCCATAATAGATAAATATGCAGAAGGACCATCGATTTTTGGTGCTGGTAAATTATCAAATTTTTCTATTGCCGTAAAAGCAATATCGATTTGCTGTTTTTTACTTTGTATAACCTGGTTAATTAATTGCGGCAATTTATGTAAAGTTTGCGGACCAAAAACTAAATCTACAAAAGACGCTTGCTTTAAAATATTTTGCCCTTCTATGCTAGCAACACAACCACCTACTCCAATTATTAAATTTGGTTTCTGCTGTTTTAATAATCGCCACCTACCTAGATCAGACAACATTTTATCTTTAGCCTTTTCTCGTACTGAACAAGTATTTAATAATAATAAATCAGCATTTAGTGGATCATCTGTTTTTTTTGCTCCATAAACTTTAGCTAATAAATCTAAGATCCTAGATGAATCATATTCGTTCATCTGACAACCCATGGTTTTAATATAAACGGTATTTAATTGAGTCATATCTATTTGCAAACCACATGCTTAAATTAAAATACATCCATCCCAATATTAAAGAAAATATCGTATCACTTAACCAATGAGCTCCAGTTATCATTCTTGGCATAATAAGTAAAATAGAAACTAATACAGCAAGCATGGTAATTTTCCTTGGAGCATATAAATTAATAAATAATGCCCAATAAATTAACACTAAAGCATGTCCAGCCGGAAAACTATTATTAGAATAATCCTTCAAATTTGAATTATTTAATACACTGGACAATTTTATAGCACCATCCACCACTACACTTGGAGAATCACGATTTATTTGTAAAATTTTCTGAAAAATTACCGTATTAACCAATAAAACAACTTGAAAAGACAACCAACAATATAAAATTATGGCAACCGCTTTGGAACGACGAGCTTTTGGGATCATTAACACTGCTATAACATTTAAAAATAGCATAATAATAACATTAACCCAACTTTCGTGCTTATGCGATAAAATTCCCCAAAAATGTTGAGCAAAAGTATTATTCAATAAAATTTTATTTAAAAATAAAAAACATTCTGTATCTAATGATTGAAATAACTTAATAAATAAAGATAGATAGTCCATAAAATAATTCTTATTTTTGGCTATGAGTGGACTCGAACCACCGACCTCGGCATTATGAGTGCCACGCTCTAACCAGCTGAGCTACATAGCCCTGTAAAAAGTTATCATAATTTTGTCGATCTTTATTGTTATTGTCAATCTTGTTAAGTAAACTTATTAATTAACCTGTTAGGTTAAATTTTAAGGATTTATTTTGAGTATCATAACTAGATTTGCCCCTAGCCCTACCGGCGACTTACACATTGGTAGCGTCCGCACTGCCTTATATTGCTGGTTATTTGCCAAAAAAAATCATGGCAAAATGATTTTACGTATAGAAGATACTGATCTAGAAAGATCTACTAAAGAATCCGTAAATGTTATTTTAAACGGGTTAACATGGCTAAATTTAATGTGGGACGAAGGGCCATTTTTTCAAACTCAACGTTTTGCTAGATATACTGAAATTGCTGAACAAATGTTAACTAATAATCAAGCATATTATTGTAGTTGCAGCAAAGAACGCTTAGAAAATTTACGTACCAAACAACTTGAGGCTAAACAAAAGCCTAAATACGATGGGTTGTGTCGCGAAAAAAATTTAAAAAAATCACCAAGTGCTTCTTACGTAGTAAGATTTAAAAATCCTTTAACTGGCTATGTAGAATTTGATGATTTAGTACGCGGTAAAGTTAAAATTTCAAATACTGAATTAGATGATTTAATTTTGTTAAGATCAGACGGTAGCCCTACTTATAATTTCACTGTAGTAATCGATGACTTTGACATGAAAATTACTGATATAATACGTGGTGAAGATCATATTAGTAATACTCCTAAACAAATCAATTTACTAACTGCTTTGGACGCCCCTATTCCTAATTATGCCCATATTCCAATGATTTTAGGAGCGGATGGCTCTCGTTTATCTAAACGCCATGGCGCATCCAGTGTTTTAGAATATGAAAAAATGGGTATTTTACCACATGCATTAATTAATTATTTAGCTAGATTAGGTTGGTCACATAAAGATCAAGAGATTTTTTCTATTGAAGAATTAATCAATTTTTTTGACATTAAAACAGTCCATAAATCTGCGGCTATTTTTAACTTAGACAAATTATTATGGCTAAATCATCATTATATAGCCAATGGCGATATTAACGCTTTAATTAAGCCTCTAAAGAACCAATTTCTAGAGTTGGGTATAGATCTAGATTTAGAACAAAATCAAAATAAAGCTGATATTAATAAAATTATCAATTTACAAAGAAAACGAGTAAAAACTTTACAGGCTATGGCTATAGAAAGTACTTGTTTTTATCAAGATCATATCAATATAACCAAAGAAGATTTAGAAAACTTACAAAACAACTTAAAAAATAATCAACAAATTACAGCTAGTTTAAATGCTTTATTAGTAGAACTTAAAATTTTAACTATTTGGGATGCTACTAGTATTCATACTGTACTAAAAAATATTGCTGAAAAATTTAATTTAAAATTTAGCGAAATAGCTATACCATTAAGAATATTTACTACCGGTAAAAATCAGACCCCTTCTATAGACCAAGTATTAGAGTTAATTGGAAAACAACAAGTGTTGACTAGGATAACCAAAGGTCTTAATATCTGTGTCTCAGAGGGGTTATAGCTCAGCTGGGAGAGCGCTTGCATGGCATGCAAGAGGTCAGCGGTTCGATCCCGCTTAGCTCCACAGTTTTTGATTTAATCAAGCTGTTTTAACTTACTTTCTTAGGTCCCCATCGTCTAGCCGGCCTAGGACACCGCCCTTTCACGGCGATAACACCGGTTCGAATCCGGTTGGGGACGCATTTAAATTGTTAATGAAATCAATGGGTTACGTGGATTTGTAGTTATTACCGAAATAGTTTTAGGTAATTTTTAGGTAATATATGGATATTTTAGGTATAGGATATGAAAAGGATTTTGCTGAATTTACGACTATTGGACTTAATTGCTATAAAGAATCTTTAGTAGCTAACCATGATCTTTCTTTACCCCATGACTATTGTCATCCCCATAAAGAGTTGTTAAATCAACTTAAAAATCACGTGGTTTATAAATTCCTTATTAATGATCCGCATTTCCAAAAAGCTCTACAAAAATTTAAAGAAAGCCTATTTTTTTTAAAATTTCATGATGTATATGTCACGACACTTGATGCTATAGAACTGGAGGAAGAAATGTCCATTTGCTTAATGCGAATTTTTTCGCTTTGTGTTCATCCATTTTTACTTGAAAAAACGATTAATGTAGAAATCTTGAAAAGGATAGCGAATAAAGCTAAGCCAGTTAAAGTCCTTAGAAAAACTGAAACCAACATAGAATCTATAAGAAACTTATTTCCGTCATTTCCGTTTATCAATAGCTTGCTAACAGAAAAAATTATTAAATTGCGACAAGCTACACATTACTTACTATCCAAAACACCATATTTTTATGCTAAAAAGATGAGTGGTTATTTCCGTGAACAAATGCTAGTAAAAAGAATTTGTTATTTATACTTTAACGCTTTTAACGAATTATGTTATCCAGCCATAAGTAATTTATCTATAATTGTCTTAAATCGTAGTCCCACCAAAATTACTAAAGATTTAATTAAAAAATGGATAAAAAAAGCTAGCCGAGAAATAAAAGCTGCAAGAAATTTACAAACATTTTAATATATACAAATTACATCTAATTTAACAATAAAATTGATAAATTGCACCCAATTATAATACTTTTCAATAGTAATACTTCTTTGTTTATCCATATGCCTACTTATATATTATGTTTAATAGACTAATAAAACATGGGGGCCATAACTAGTGTAAAAAAAACCCTAGTTATGAGCCCCCATCAAAACTTCATAATTACCAAGAATGCGCAAGCAAAATAAAAAAAACATGTCAAACTGTTTATTTATCATTTATCACATTTTTTATATAAGGTTATTGCTATGAATAAGTTGGCATATTCGTTCAAAGAGTTCTGTGTACTGCATAATCTAAGTCGCACAAAGCTCTACGATCTTTTAAAACACGGTGAAGGACCAGAAACTATGGCTATAGGGAAAAGGCATCGATTGATCAGTATAGAAGCCGCTAAAGCATGGAGAGAGAAAATGACAAATAAATTGCAACAAGGAGTGCGTCAAATATGAAGAACATCATAAAAAATAACACGAGATCTGACTATTTAGTGTCTATTAATAATAATAAACTTATATTTAAAAATAATAGCACCAAACCTAAACATGATCAGCAAGTATATAGCTCAATGCCAACTCCTAGTGATTATTACTCCACAAAATTAGAAAAATTTCACCCCAACAAAAGAGAAGCAACTGCTTTATGCCCTTTTCATAAAGAAAAAAATCCTTCATTTTCTGTAAACCTAAAAACAGGACAATTTATTTGTTTTAGTTGTGGCGCAAGAGGTAATATGGCAACTTTTCAAAGCAAAATACACAATCAAAACTACCAGAAGCTATAGCAATTTTACATGGAGGTATTATATGAAATTATATGCAAACAAATATACGTGGGAACAAGCTGCAAATAAATTAACATTATACTTGTTAGAAAGAGGGTATAAAATAACTAAAATTCACTTTTATGAAGACATGCATGGTAAAATTGAATATTGTAAAATAAGAATGATAAACCAAAATGACAGCAGTAAAAAAATTTTGCCTATGCACATTAATGCAGCAAATTATTACGAGCTACGAGAGCCAAATTATCTGAAAGGTAAAAAACCTCTATATAAATTACCAGAGATAATAAAAACTACTGACATTATTCATGTTGTTGAAGGAGAAGCTTGTGCCGATTTATTAATAGATCTAGGCTTATTGGCAACAACTTCTGGTAGCTGTAACAGCGCATTAAGTGCAGATTGGTCTGTTTTATCTGGTAAAGAAATAAGAATTTGGCCTGATTCAGATGCACAAGGCGAAAAATATGCACAAGACATAGCAAACATACTACTACATTTAGCCTCTAAAGTATCGATAATTAATGTCAAAACTTTGAATCTGAACGATCAAGAAGATTGTATACAATGGTATCAACAAAATCCTGATGCTACATCAGCAGATATTATTGCTTTACCTGCAACTAACTGCGAGTTAGAAAAAGAATTATGTATAGCCAATACGAAAGCTGGTTTATTATTAGAGCTAGTAAAAAATCTAGATTTTTTCCACGATGAACAAAAAGTTACTTATGCATCCATCAATGAACAAGATCGCAATGAGGTATTGCGGCTAGATAGCGAACAATTTAGCAACTGGCTTTCACATATCTATTGGAACGCATATAGCGAAACAATCTCCAGTCAAACTAAAGATGCAGCTATATCAACCATGCATGGCAAAGCCCTATACGAAGGAGTTTGTCATCGGGTTTTTACAAGGGTTGGCATTTTAAATGAAGAAATCTATATAAATTTAGCAAATGAATATGGTCAAGTGGTTACAGTATCTCAGCAAGCATGGGATATATTAAATATATCTCCAATAAAATTTGTAAAAGGCAATAACATGAAGCCTCTTCCGACACCATTAACAGGAGGAAACATAGATCTTCTTTGGAAATATATTAATATTCCTAAATACACAAGGATATTAATCGTAGCTTGGCTCCTGGAATGCTTAAGGCCTAATACAGATTTTCCTATACTTGTACTCTATGGTGCTTATGGTTCAGCTAAAAGCACAACCCAGGAGTTTTTGTGCAATTTGATTGACCCAAGCCTAGTAAATTTAAGGGGTGCTCCTAGAAATATGGATGATATTATGGTTGCCGCAGCTAATAGTCATATTATTTCATACAATAATATGAGTGCGCTTAGTAGACTGAACCAAGACGATTTTTGTAATTTAGCTACGGGAGGCGGTATAGGAAAGCGCATGCTTTACAAAAACCGAGAAGAGCTATTAGTAGAAATAAAAAGACCAGTAATTATGAACAGTATTAATAATATTGTTACTGCAAGAGATTTGATAAGTCGTAGTATAGTTATTGAATTACCAGAAATCCCAGATCATGAACGTAAAACTGGTACTCAATTGCAGCATGAATTTATACAAGATTATCCATATATTTTAGGCGGATTGTATGATTTATATGTATCAGTTTTAAAAGTTTTACCAGAAATACAACTTACCGAAAAACCTAGATTAGCAGACTTTGCTTTACTAGGTACGGCTCTGGAACGTGTCTTAAATTTAGAACAAGAAACATTTATAAAATCATTACAAAGCAATTCACAAAGCAATCTATTAAATAGCCTAGAATTACATCCAATATTCGAAACTTTAATCAACTTTATTGTTCGTGAAAGATATTTTAAAGGCACATTTTCTGAGCTTTTAGACCAGTTAAGCAACCTTAGGCGTAAACTGTCATATGATTGGCCAACATCTGGACACGCTTTTGCACGACTTCTAAAAGATTATTCATCTACGTTACAGAAACTTGGTCTTAGAATATATTTTGATCCTTGTCGCAGTAACAGAGGTAAATTAATAGAAATAAATGCCATGCCAGAATTACTAAATTAACAATTAATATTAGTAATAGAAGTGCACAAAGTACACTATATTTTTTAATATATATTTTTCAATATGTTACAAATAAAGTTAACATGATGTTACCTATTATTAAGTACACTTAAAGTACACGCTTGTTAACCATGTATAATATTAGCATTAGTGATTGTTGTGCTCTTTGTGTACTTTAATTAGCTTATAATTTTTTAATCTGTAAACAACAGGTTATTTGCAGGAGATATTTATAATGAAATTTCAACCAGGCCAAAGTGGCAATCCAAAAGGCAGAAACAAAGGATCACTAAATAAATACACTAAGTTAATAAAGCTATTAGAACCTCACGCAGAAATTTTAATTAATAAAACTGTAGAATTAGCATTAAATGGCGATACGCGCGCGCTTGGTTTATGTATTGAACGATTAATACCAAAAGCAAAAGAAGATCCAATTAAAATTGTTATTCCAGAGCTGGGTGGATTAACTAAAGAACAGATAGCTAAAAAGATTATAAATTTATTATCTGGGCAAGAATTAAGTATTTCTGAATTAAAAAACTTCATGCATCTTATAGGAGAAGGTAACCATACGCTAAATAATTATCACGAAGAAATGCTAAAACTATTACAATAAATAAACATTTAACCCACCTCTTAGCTACATACCTATAAAAACTATATAACATATGTCAGTTCTTGTTTACATGGTTGCTACATCCCAACAAAATCCATTAAAAATCGATACTATCTCTTTATTCAATTAAATATAATTTTCAGTATGAACTAACTTATTGCTTAGGCTAATATAAACATTGAGGTTAATTTTTTAGAAATTAACCTTAGGAATAAACATGCAAAATAAAAACCTTACTAAATCTCTTGCTATGATAGGCTTACAATGTCCTAGGAAGCTTTATTATCATACCCACCCAGAAACATATCAAAATGAACTGACCGAAGATTCTTTTATTAAGGCGTTAGCTGAAGGTGGATTCCAGGTAGGCGCTCTAGCTAAAATTTATCACTCAGATGGGATTGATCTGTCTGGGCTTTATCCAAATGATGCTCTAATTAAAACTAACGAGCTTCTTAAACAAACGAAGGTTACGATCTTTGAGGCAACCTTTATTAATGACAATCTATTAGTACGTGTCGATATTTTAAGAAAAGATGGTAATAATGTAGATCTTTTAGAAGTTAAAGCTAAGTCTTACGATTCCAGTAAAGACAGTTTTTTTGATAAGAGAACTCAAACTAAATTGCTTAGCAACTGGAAAAAATATTTATATGATATTGCTTATCAAACTTATGTTTGCAGAAAATCACGACCAGATCTTTCATTTAAACCTTTTTTGTATTTAATTGATAAAAATTCTATAGCAACTGTTGATGGTTTAAATCAAAAATTTATATTGAACCATACAAACGAAAAAATAAAAATTATAACAACGCCTAACACGAATATAAATACCGTTGGACAAAAGATCCTTATAGAAATTGATTCTTCGAAAGCGGTTGATTATATAATTGAAAGTGATCTTGAAGACACAAAAAAAATTAATTGGTGGGATCAATTATCATTCGAGAGAAAAATATTAGATCTAGCTAATGGGTTGAAAAATGATCAAAAATTAGATCCCAGACTTGATTCAAAATGTAAAAAATGTGAATTTAGATGTACCACCATTCTTCCGCTTAAAAGTGGTTTTAAAGAATGTTGGTCTGAAAAACTTCCCAATGATGTATTAGATGAGCCATTTGTTTTTGACGTATGGTATTATTCTGCAAAATCCGATACGGTTCTAAGCACTGGTAGAACCTTAATGAAGGAATTAACAGAAAATGATTTTAATATCAAAGAAAAACCCGAGCACGCTCTTACCAGATCACAAAGACAATGGCTACAAGTTGATTTGTTTACAAAAAACGAAAAGTACTTCGATAAAATCAATGCTTCTAAAGAAATAGAAACCTGGATATATCCACTTCATTTTATTGATTTTGAAACTTCTAGGGTAGCTCTTCCATTTAATATTGGAAGAAAACCATATGAACAGATCGCTTTTCAATTTTCTCATCATATGGTTGACGAAAACGGAAAAATTGAACATGCAGGACAGTACCTTGATGACATCCCAGGACATTTTCCTAACTTTAATTTTGTGCGTAACCTTAAAAAGCAACTAGAACAAGACAATGGAACTATCTTTAGGTATTCTAATCATGAAAATACTGTGTTGTGCGATATATTAAAACAACTACACAACTCTAATGAGCCAGATAAAAACAGTTTAATAAATTGGATCCAAACGATAACTAAAAAAGACAAGCAGTGGCTCGGAGAGCGCAACATGGTGGATTTATATACTTTAGTAATTAATTATTTTTATCACCCACTCATGAAAGATTCTAATAGTTTAAAATGCGTATTGCCTACCATACTTCATGATTCTAAAAATCTTCAGGATAAATATAAGTCACCTATTTATGGTTCAAAGAACGGGATTAAAAGTTTAAATTTTCAAAATTGGGCGTTAATTCAATACGATCAAAACGGTAATGTCCAAGATCCATACCAGTTACTACCAAAGTTATTTGATGATATTTCAGCAGAAAAATTAGATCTCCTGTTCGATGAAGACGAAATTTCTGAAGGAGGTGCAGCCATGACCGCCTATGCTAAACTACAGTTTACAGAAATGTCTGAGTTAGAACGGCAAAAACTTCGCGTAGGGTTGCTAAAATACTGTGAACTCGACACTTTTGCTATGGTTTTACTGTATGAATATTTTTTAGAGCAATTGTTTTAGTATAGAACAGTAGAATTACGCATACAAAAAACTAAATTGCCATGCCCTACATACAAAACCTACTATCACTATTGATCGAAGCTCTATTAATAGTATGCCTTTCAAAAACACCTAACCATGCCGATAAAGATAACAACCAACACTTTATAGCAAGGTACATGTATGTACAATCTTATAGGCGTAGATGAATTATCTCATCGAAGTAAAAACCGTATCAAAATTTTAGGAGAGGTGTTTACTCCTGAAGTATACGTTGAAGATATGTTAAACCTTTTGTATAAAGATAACAAAAGTATTTGGTTTGATGAGAATGTAATTTTTTTTGAACCAAGTTGTGGTCATGGGAATATTGTCATTCAAATTTACAAAAAAAGATTAGAAGCTATTTATAAAAAATCTCTTTCTATGGGGGTTCGAAAAGCTACATTTCATGCCATTGCTAACGCAATTAATACCTTATGGGCAATTGATATTGATCCTAACAATGTTACTCATTGCCAATCGCGCGTTATAAAAGCTACATTCGAATTTTTAAAGAAAAAACTTGGTATTGAGAATGAATATAAAATCATACAACAAGAACAAGACTTTATAGCTCACCTATTATGCGCAATTAAGTGGTGTATTCATGAAAATGAAACACTCTCTGCCTTAAGTGATAGTGATACTGCAGAGAAAAATGCAACTAAAACAAAGTTAGGTGGCAAGTGGTTTAAGAAACACGGGCATAAGCCTATTAATTACGAATTATGTTGGATTAAATATTTTAATAATTGCTTAACTAAAAATTCCATACCCATTATTTATAAGCGTGCAATTAATTTTGTTAATAAAATTCTGGCTGATAAGTTAAATGGTTTCGATGAATTTGAATTTGCAAAGGATCTATTTGAACAAAGCAAACTCACTTCTGGTATACGAAAAGGTAACAGTAAAATTCAGCTGAGACAATTATGAATACCAGGTTATCCGTTACAACAGGTTCACATGTAGTTGATATCCTAGGCAACGTGATTGGTAGAGATCAGCCAATCATGCTTATGGCTAAGGCTGTCGAATTAGTCTCTTGTTTAGGAGAAGATCTTTTAACTAATGATGAAGTTGTATTTTTTGATCCATTTTGTAAAGCAGGTGAAATACTGCTTGCTTGTGCATTGGTTAGATGTTTAGCGAAGGTTAACAAACATAAAAAAATGATTGATGTCAAAACTATTCAAGAAGAACTTTATGGATCTAATAGATACTTTGCGTTGGCGCCAGATGAGCGACACCATAGACTTAGTCTTAGAACATTTTTGGGTAATACTAATTCGCACGATGAAAAGCTTACCAGGATTATTAGAGATGGTCATTACTTATCTGAGATCGATGGTCGGCTTGATAAAGATAAATTTGAAAAGGAGTTTAATGATATGCTTGAGTATATAACAACAACCTCTAAGAAAAAGAAAATAATAGTCGTTGGGAATCCGCCATATCAAGAATCTGATGGTGGTTTTGGTAAAAGTGCCAAAAACATATATCAACATTTCGCACAAACACTAATAATAGATCATAGAATATTGGAATTTGTTTTAGTGATACCAGCAAGATGGTTTGCAGGAGGAAAAGGTTTAGACGATTTTAGGACTACTTTGATGACTACTAACCATCTAGTTAATCTACGCTACTTTAACAAAGCAAGCTCTATATTTCCAACTGTAGATATAAATGGTGGAATTTGTTTTATACATTATGACAAAACCCACTCTGGGCCTACAAATTTTTCTGATGAAAATTACAATGTATCTACGCATCTAAATGAATTTGATATTATTCCTGATGATCCAATGGCAATATCGATTGTAAGAAAGATAAAAAGTATATGGAATGGAATTTTTGTAGACACTACAGCATGGCCAAGAAAACCGTTTGGGTTGGGAACTAATTATTTTGATATTAATAAAGATTTAAATGGTCATTCTTGCAATGTTATTCCATGTTTATCAAAAGGAAGACAAATTAAATATGTTTCAAAAGATAAAATTACAAAAAATCATGATAAGGTAAACATGTGGAAGGTATGTGTACCAAAGGCTGTTGGTGGGGCAAAAGGAAAAAGAAGATCAACTGTTCCATTAAACCAAATATTTATAGTTGAACCAGGCACCATAACAACAGAAACATATAACGTTATTGATGTCTTTAAAACTAAAGAAAAAGCATTAAAGTTTGCTAATTTTTTAAAAACCAACTTTTCGAGATATCTTGTAGGTTTAAGAAAAATAACTCAAGACTTGCCTCCAGACCGTTGGGGTTGGGTTCCGTATATGAACATGTCTGATTCTTGGACAGATGTTCTTCTTTTTAAATACTTCAATATTACTAAAAATGAACAACAACACATAAAGAAAAAACTTGAGGAATGGTCCTAATGGAAAAGCTTGAGTTATACGCTTATACCACTGATGCCCATAAGCATAAAGGTCTTGTCAAAGTTGGACACTGCAAGTTAGGCCGATACAAAGAGAGAATAAAAGAACAATTCGGAACATCAAACCCAGAACCACCAGAATCTATTTTGTTAGGCTCTCTTCCTTCAGGAAAAGAAGATAAACATATACACGCATTATTAATTAGAAAAGGATTTAAACATGTTAAAGATGGTCCTGGCAAAGAATGGTTTCATGCAACTTTCGATGACGTTAAAAGAGCTTATAATGAAATAGTCTATGGCACATATAGAGCTTTAAATCATAAACTTAGAAGAGAGCAGATTGACGCTATTGAAAAAGCTAAAAAATGGTTTTTGGATACCTATTCTGAAGATGTTTACCGCTCATCGACACATCGAAATAGATTTTTAGTTAATGCTAAAATGAGGTTTGGAAAATGCTTTACAAGTATTCATCTTGCAAAATCTATAGGCTCACAAAACACTCTTATTGTAACATATAAACCAGATGTTATAGGAGAATGGCTTGACGCGGTAAATGAACATGTAGACTTTAATAATTGGATAGGTATACGAGCTAAGAAAAAAATAGATAGACCCAACGATCCTGCTTTGAAGATTAATGGTGAATTTCCAGAATGTACAGGTCCGATAGTTCTATGCGTTTCCTTACAGGATTTATCAATTGATCAACACGGCAAAACAAAAGAGAGATTTGGGATTTAGTTATATTTGATGAAGTACATTATGGTAGTCGTACAGAACGAGCAGAATATATATTAGATAATCTCCAGTTTTCTAAAAGACTTGATTTATCTGGAACTCCATTTCGTCTTATTGAGCAAGACGATTTTTGTGCTCAACAAGTATACACTTACAGTTATTTGGACGAGCAAAAAAATAAAAAAGAAGAAATAGCAAACGATCCAGAAGACAGCAAAGAAATGGTTTATCGCCAGCTTCCAGATTTAAACATTTCCACCATTGAAATTACTGAACATGATATTGCTCAACAAAGAGAAACATTTTTAACTGACGATTTGGATTTTTCTTTAAATACTTTGTTTGAAACAAGAGATGGAAAATTTTTATACGACAATTCTGTAGATCATTTTATAAATGGATTAACCATTTCTGGGCATGCAGCGCGTGCTATTAGTGTATTTGGTAAACTTGGCACACAATTAGCGGTAAATTTCAGGAGACCTGTCGCATTTGCTAAATTAATTAGCATATAAAATACAATACTACATTTTTTAATTTTATTTGCAATAGTTAATAATAAATTTTTAGAATTTAATTAAAT
>JBEKHL010000014.1:0-63382 GCA_050012295.1 Gammaproteobacteria bacterium | reverse complement strand
TAGAGAATAATATAAAATGTATGATAAACTTACCCTCCTTCGCTTCGAAGGAGGGTGGCAGCGTTAGCTGCCGGGTGGATGGCTTATGTTAGGCATAAGTTACACTTTTAGTCGCACCCGCCCCAGGGCCGTTCCTTGCGTATTAATACTAGGTTTGATACATTTATAGATAATAATGAGGATTGTAAAATAAAATTATAACGTAGCCTTAACGTTGAAGTATGAATAGTACATTATATTTTTAACCTTTAAAAAGAGGGAGTTAATAGTGCTGAACAAAGAAGTGTTCAATAAAGTTTACCATGTTTCATCGTGGAGCTTAGTAGTTATTAGTATATGGGTTATTTATTCTGGCTTAAAAATCGTAATTCTAACAACAGGGTATGTGCGAGGTTCTGAATTTGGTATGCAAATCACCATCGTAAACTTGTTGGGTAAAATGTTAATGTGGATTGGATTATATTTTTTTTGGTGTTGGAGCGCTAAAAAAACATATGGCGAAAATTAAGGAATATAACCATCCTACGAGTGCTCGCAATCAAAATAAGTTATTATATTATTTATATAATTTTTTTTTGTTAAATTTTTTAGTAAAATAGAATTAGTAAGCGCGTTATCACTTTTTATTTTAATTTTTTTTAAATTAGTTTCAACCGTGTTATGTGAAATAAACATTTGTCTAGCAATATTTTTTATGCTCAGTCCTTTTAAACTATAATAAAGGGTTTGAGCTTCTCGTAAAGTAAGAGAATACTTATTAGAGATAGGAAAGTGTTTTACTGAGGTGTTTGTTAAAAAATTCTGTCTTTTGTTATATACATGTGAACCAACCCAAACTGGTATATTGCTTGGTGTTATAATTCTTTTGCGATCAGCGTGTTCAATTAAGTCCTTTGCTTTATCCTTAAAAAAAACGGTAAATCTTTTTAATAGATCCATTTCATTAATATACGTTTCAATAATATTTGGATAATTAGCACCTGTAGCAAAACCAAACATTTCTATATAATCTTCTAATTCTTGATAAATACTAATACCATAACATATTCCAAAATCATTCATATGTTTTTCAAAACTATAATTTGTTGTGGGCATTCTTAGAAAAAAACTTTTTTCCTTTCTTTGAAGCATTCTTATTTCGCGAGTATATCGATCTGCATCATCATATAATCTATTTATTATATAATATTCCAACCATTTGCTTTGGTTAGAAATATGTATTATTTGTCCGTTTTTTAAGAATCGTAAATAAGAAAATGTAGTTATATTAAAGTTTTCAAATAAAGGAACTGCTAAGCTATTTAAAATAGGCGAAATGCTATTATTATATTCTATAGAATCTTTATTAACCATTAAGTTTAAATTCAACTAAATTTCACATTTTATAATGTTTTATTTATATATTGTCAAGATAAAGTCAATACCCAATTAATGGGGATGTTTATTTTTTCATATTGAAATATATTTTGTGAAATTTTAGAATAAAGCAGTTTAAGTTTAAAACATTAGTAAAGGAGTATTAATATGTTACAACAGTCCCAGTTTAATTTAGGATTGCCTGCATTTGCCCCTCCTACAATACAAACACCAGTCTTTAATTTAGGCAATTTTCAGCTACCTCAGTCAAGCCATAATTTTGGTATTACTACAGGAATAAATTTGGCTACACCTTCATTTGAGCAGATTAGAGCTACACCTACATTTAATTTTAATTTATCAAGTGGTTTATCTGATCCGTTATCCTTAAGTCGCGAATTATACCAACAACCAAAGCCGCTTTTATTTTCTGAGCCTGCTAGATATAAACGGCCTAATCCAGCGAATTCAGCTACGGATTTGACTAGATCTACTGTTACTTCTTTACTTAAACCAAACATTCCTGTTTTAGAGCCGATTAATACTGTAATTAAAGCGGCTAAAGATGCTTATGACATAGTAAATAATGTTGATCAAAACATTAATGAAGGTAGTTCCACAGCAGAAGCAGTTACATGCCAGACTATACATACTGTAACTAAATCTACCACAAAAACTTTTTTGACTGGCTTAATAATTGGAGAAACAACAGCATATGTAGGATTTGCGGCTAGTAATGCTGCGGTTGGCAACCCTGTGCCAGCTGTGTTTCTTCCAGCTGTAGCTAAATTAGTACCACCAGCGTATGCAGCTGCTGGCGATGTTTCTCAAACAATTGGTAAAGGTTTTGAAGGTCTTTGTCATGATGCTTTTGCTGAAGCTAGAAATTTATCAAACGGTGGACCAAAACCATGAGTAAAGAATGTATAATTGAAACTTTATCTGCAAAACAAGCATTAACTAGTGTAGAGATCCAAGTGTTAAGAACTAAACCTTCGGATCTGGAATTTTTTAGTGAATTAATTAGAATTTATGAAAATAAAGTAACCAAGTATTTATCAAGTTCAGAAAGAAGTATGAAAAGAAGTTTGCTACAAAGCAACGCTTATCCACCAGATCAAATTGCTACTATGGTGGTAAAACATCAGATTGATTTTGGCTTTAGTGCTATTTTGGAAAATGACAAAGCTTCATTATTAATTTCGTTGTTAACTTTATTAAAAGCAAATTCACCAGACTTGGCGGTTTCTTTAGGTATGTCTACAGTAAGAGTTTTTACCTGTTATTTGGCTAGATATCGTTTATTTATGGATGTAACGACTAGCGATTTAGAGGAATTTAGAGTGCCGGATCTTTTCCCGGACTATTTATTACAAGCTTTTATCCAACAACAAGGTATTAATCAAGCAATACAAAGTAGTATAACAGATGAACTAGCTGAAGATGCAAATGTTAATTTTTTATGGTCTAGAGAATTAGCCAATAATATTAGTGCAGTGCCTGCACTGTTTTATCAATGTCTTTATGGATTAGTTTTTTATGTAAATAATATTCTTAAAAGTACAACTATTGATCCTCTAAACAAACGGTTATTTTTCTCTCATTTAGATAATAACGAAAGTTTAGCACAATTTACCGATCTGTTGTGTAGAGGTTATATCCAGGCAGCGTCTAATATAGAAAAGCAGATCCAGATCTATGCTGCTAATGATGCAATATTACTTTCTGAATATAAACAAAGTTGTATGCCTTCTATATGTTTCTTAGGGATTAGAGTTAGAGATGAGTTTATTGTAGCAAGACAAGCCGAATTGAGACGACAACTAGAATTAGTGCAAGCCGAAAATCCTGCTATTAATGCTAGAGCACAAACATTAATTAATCAGTCAAGAGAAGAGTTAAGAGGTTATTTAGCAACAATTGAAGCTACCAAAGCTAGTATTGATCAACAATCAAGAGAACTGCAAGCAGAAGCTAATAGGAAGATAGATGTTGATAGAGCAAAATTTAAACCACAATGGAGTGTTGGTTTTGGCCCAGAAGGTATATACGATAGCAGACCTGGTATAAGTTTTAAATTTTGAATTAGTTAATAATGGGAACAAAGTAGGAACAAAGCATAATGTGTAAAGATGTTGGTAAAATAGCAGGGATTGTTGCTGGTGCAGCTTGTCAATTAATCCCTGGGGTAGGAACTGTGGGTGGTATAGCTCTTTTTGCGGCATGTGGTGTACTTGGAACGGGTGCTGATGCGCTAATAGAAGCTCCTAGACAAGAACAACAAGCTGATAACGCAGCGAACATAACCCGAGAACAAGTAGCTATAGAAACTGAAAGACAGCGACTAGAAGCAAGGCGCGCTCAAGAAGAGGAAGCTGCTAGAATTAGTGGAGAACAAGCTGCCGGAGAACTGAGAGTTGAGCAAAACAGACAGACTGCACAACGAACCCGAGCTACCGAAGAGCGGCGCATTAGACATCAGCAAGAACAAACTGAGCTTGTAACACAAAGTATAAATGCTTACCGTACGGAAACTGTCGAGCAAATTCCAGGCGATTTACAAAGAATGGATGATGAACATTTCGATATATTTAGACGAGAATTATTGCATGGTGCTAATAATGCTGATGCTAGAGAGCGGTTTAGAACAATTTTGGAGCATGAAGAAATGCGTCGAGAAATTGTTGACGGTTGGAATAATGATCTAGCTGGAGTTGCATCTTCGCCTGCTAGACCACGACCAGCTATATAAGGGAAAAATATGATTACTAATGCTGAAATAATTAATTTATTTAAATTTGTAAACGATGGGAATTTGTTAGAATTACAAAAGATCTTAAAAAATAATACTGATAATAAATCTAAGAAAAAATTGGATAAAGTTAAAGATAGATCTGGTAGAACTTTAATACATGCAGCTATTGATAGAAATAATAAGCAAATAATCGATGCATTTTTAGCCATAGATGTTAGTTTAAAAGAAGTTAATGCTGATGGTAAAACAGTACTTACTGTTGCCGAAGAGAGAGGATTAGAGCAATTAGCAGCACTATTAAGAACTAGGTTAGAGTGGCAAGAAACTATTAAAACTTTTAGAATTAATCAGATTATGCATTTACTTATGGAGGGTTTCCCTGATATAAAACGTGCTAATGGGCGCAATAAAGTATTATTTATAGCCTCAACTGGAGCTGGAAAAAGCACGTTAGTAAATTATCTTAATGGAACTAGATACAAGATTTTAAAAAATGCTATGGGGGTAGAAGCTATTCCTTCTGGGGGTGTTCCTGAAATTGCTAAAGTTGGAAGATCAAGCTATGAATCCGAAACATTACATCCGCAAGTAATAGAAAAAGAAGGTTTAGATTTTATTTATTGTGATATTGCTGGATTATTTGATAGTCGTGGAGATGAGGAACAAATATTTGCCGCAAGTAGTCTGCATATGCTCAGTAAACAAACAGTTAAAGAACAAGGAGGTATTAAAGCAATAATAGTTGTTTTAGATACAGCAGGATTTGCAACAAAAAAAGCTGAAAACTTTAAGCAAACCGCCTTAACTTTAGCTGGTATAGTTAAAGAAAATCCAGATTTAATGGATTCGGTATATTTTGTTATTAGTAAGGTAGAGCCTGATCTTATAAAAGAATTATCTAGAGAAGATATTATAGAAAAGCTTTTTAAACCAATGTTAAATAGGCTCTACAATGATGAATTAGATGAGTTTAACGAATTAACCGAAGAGGAAAAACCATTATTTTTTACATTAAATGAAATATGCAAAAGAAAACAAATTGTAATTCCTGATATTACCGATCTAGGTGCCAGCCGTACAGAAATAGAGCAAATGCTTATTAATACTGAAGTTAAAGATGCAAACTTATTTAATTTTCTTAGTCATGGTGGGGAGACCCAAAAGATTTTTAATGCTGCAATATTAAAGATGGCTAATAGTTTCTTAAGTAGATACCAACAAATAATGCAAGATTATCCTACCAAATTCACCCAAAATCATACTGATCTAGCTGAACAAGAATTAAATATTAATAGATGGCGAGCAGAAGTTGCGGGTATTGATCAAGAATTATCGAGCAATTTTGATGCTAATCGGTTGTTACGTAGCATTCAAGAAAAAGAGGCAACAATTGCGGCAAATATAGCACAAATTAACTTGATTGAAGCAGCTAGAGTTACAACTAACAGTAGAATCATGGAACTATCTACGGAGTTGGGCAGATTAGATAATAATAATCAGATCGAGGTTCATAGAAAAACAGTAGATTGTGCTAATCTACCTACTAGTTGTACAGTTACTCATTTTTCCGAATATCCTCTCAGTAGAATTAGTTATAATTTTAGTGGTTATGGTAGTAAATCTCAAAGATTGATTCGTCCTCAATCAACTGGCCGTCAATTTGTTTCTCCGGATGATAATAAACTAGTTGATGGATATATGAATGATGACGATGCTCTTAATGGTAGGTATGAAGAAACTTTTTCTGCCGCTCTAGGTATTACGGAAATAATAATTACCTTTTATGCAAGAAGTAAATATAAGTTTGCTACAGATATTCAGGTTCTTAAACAACAACTTAATACCGTTAAACAAGAACAGTCACGTGGAGAACAAAGAATTATTGCTCTTAATACAGAAAATCGGCGATTAGAGCGAGCTATCGCTGAAGCTCGAATAGAAAAAACTACACAAGAAAATAGATTAGAAATTAGAAAAGATGAACTTAGACGGCAAAAACAAGAACTTTTAGCCCAAATTGAGGTTGCCAATGGTAGACAACAAGGGTTAATTGTAGTGCAACAACAATATGAACGTGATTTAAGTAAAATTAAATTAGAAATTCAAGTTAATCATGATTTGTTTAGAGCAGTAAGTGAAGTAATCGATCTTCTTGACTTAAACTATGATGATTATTTACGTTTTCAACAAGAGTATAATGAATATATTACTACAGAAACGGTCGCAAACACTCCACTTTTGTTTGTGGCTAATTTGCCACCAACTCAAGAACAGCAGGTATCTTCAATACAAGAAACCATGCAAGCAAGGCTTAGATTAACACCATAAAAATTATTATAGGAAAAAATTATGTTTCAACTAATAAAAACTCAAGATCTTAAAGGACTTCAAGAAAAATTGGCCAAAATTAGAGAAATGCCATCTATAAAGAACCAGATGGCAAAGCTAGCAGTACGAAATAATGCTGGCCAAACCTTATTGCATGCGGCCGTTGAAAAAAATTCAATAGCAATGGTTCAAGAACTTTTAGCAATGGATATTAACTTAAAAGATGTTGATCGTGAAGGAAAAACAGCGCTTGCTTTAGCAAAAGAGCTAGGGCAACGTGATATGATCTGTTTGTTAAATACTAGACAATACTTACAGGCATCAATAGGATCTTTTAAATTTAATTATACAATGCGCTTAATAGAGAAGATTTTTACAGAGATACAATCTGCAAATAAAGAAGATAAAGTACTGTTTATTGGGGCAACAGGAACAGGCAAGAGTACTTTATTAAATTATCTTAACGGTACAAGGTATAACATTTATACCGATGGGCTCCTATCAACTGCTAAACCTGTTGGCGGTGTTAAAGAAATCGCATTAACTGGGCAAAATAGTGCGGAATCACAAACACGCTATCCACAACTGTTAAAAAATCCAGAATTAGATTTTGTATATTGCGATTTGGCTGGGTTATTTGATAGCCGAGGTATAGAAGAACGAATATGTGCAGCAGTTAGTGCACATTTATTAAGCAAAATGCAAGGTGGGATCCGGGGAATTATGGTATTTTTAGATATTCCAGGGTTTAATAGCAAAAAAGGTGAAGCATTTAAAGATACTGCATTAGCGTTAGCGAAAACAATTAATGGAGACATAAAGTTAATGGATTCGGTACACTTCGTTATAACTAAAACACCATATGATGGTATGCTTCCATTAACTGTTGAAAATATTATTGCTGAAATTAATAAATTGCTAGACACCATAGATGAAGACGACGAGCCAGCTCTATATACTTTATTAAAAACCATAACAGAAAAACCGGAAAATATAATAATCCCTGATATTTGTGATAATAGCATTAGTAAAAGATTAATAGACGCAAAATTCAAGCAGTTATCAACAATGGATGCAACTTTATTTAATTTTTTTAGTTATGAAGAAACTCAGAGATCTTTTAATGCTGCATTATTAAATATTGCTAAAAGTTTTATCGAGAAAAAGCAAAATATAGAAAAACATCTTCCAACAATGATTGCCGAATTACAAAAGGCTCAAGAACTTGCACTTGTAAAGATTAATGCATGGGAGAGCGAAATAATAGCGATAAATGAGGAACTAATTATTCAACAAAAGATTGATAAAATGGTTGAAATTTGGGTTCAGATTGGTGAAGAAACTAACAATACCAGATTAAATCAGTTATTAAAAGATAGCCATGATTTATTTGCTGAAATATCAGCTTGCTATGCTCAGAAAAAAATCCCAACAACAATATTAAAAACCCAATTAGCCAAAAGACGTTGGTATTTGCCGTGGAATAAAGATCCTAGCGGAAGATATGTAGATGGTCCACATATGTTACTACAACAAAAAATTACCAAAATAAACCAATTGATCTTGGCTGCCAAAAGTTGTTACCAAGATCTGTGTAAAACGGAACAAAATTGTCAAAATAGCATTTCAGATCTTCATTTGGAAATTGCATCCTTACAAAGCATATTTAAAACTGGATATAAATTAATCAAGTCTTTTGAATTAAAAGAAGATGATTTTTTAGCTTTTGAAAAAGCCTACGATGAATATTATGTTACATATAATGATCATGACAATAGATCTACTGCTATGCATTTTGCTTATAATGTTACTTATAGCAGAAGCAAGTGTGCTTCTGCTGCTGGTGCTAATCAAAGTGCCGGTATAGATATTGGAGATATAACCTACAACTATTCTAAGTTAAAACTGTAGATTGTTGATAGCGCAACAATAAAAGCAAATGTATTGGACAATTGCTAGTAGTTTAGCATTAGCTATAATCAAAAAATATGGAAATAGACCATCAAACGTTAAAGAAGAACATATTAATTGGTTCTATTATTTTAGTTTGCTTATTTAGTTTTAGTTTTTGGCTGTACGGTAAATTTTATATTAATACCGATGATGCTTACGTAAACGCTAATATAGTACAAACTGCTCCTAGAGTTACTGGTAAGGTCGGGCATCTATATGTTGAAAATAACCAACGTGTAAATTCTGGAGATTTATTATTTGATTTAGAACCGGAAACTTTTGAGGCATCTTTGGCTGAAGCTAAAGCAGGATTAAATATTGCCGAAGCAAAATTAAAAGTAGCTAAAACAACCGCAGATCGCACTCTAGAATTAGTAAATAAACAAGTTGCTTCTGCTCAAGATGGTGATATTGCAAAAGGCAATCTGGATTCTGCTATAGCTTCTTTAGATATGAGCAAAGCATTTGTTTACTCTGCAGAATTAAACTTACAATATACTAAAATTTATGCTTCAACTAGCGGATGGGTAACAAATATGACTTTAAGAGTTGGTGATAGTGTTATGGCTAATCAACCTCTGTTTGCTTTAGTAAGCGAACAAAAATTTTGGGTAGATGCTAATTTTAAAGAAGATCAACTAGAGAATATTGAAATAGATCAAAAAGCTGATATTAAAGTTGATATGTATCCAAATCATCATTTTGTTGGAATAGTTGAAAGCTTTAGTAGTGGTACTGGCAATGCATTTTCCCTACTGCCTCCAGAAAATGCTACTGGCAATTGGGTGAAAGTAACTCAACGTGTACCAGTACGTATTAAAATTATTAATTATGATCCTAAATATCCACTAAGAGTAGGAACTTCTGCAACAGTTAGCATTAGTGTTAATCTTTTTAAATTATCTCCTAAAAAGCACTTAAAAAGATGAACCGAATTTTAATTGTTATTTCAATAATGGCTGCAACTTTAATGCAAGCATTAGATACGACAATCATAAATGTAGCCTTGCCTCACATGCAAGGTTCTTTAAGTGCTAAACCAGATCAAATTACGTGGATCCTAACAAGTTATATGGTTGCCTCCGCTATTTTTATGCCGTTAACTGGTTATTTTACCGATATATTAGGGCAAAAAAAATATTTAATGATTAGCATTGGTGGTTTTGTTATATTTTCTGCATTATGTGGACTTTCAATCAATATTACTCAAATAGTAGTTTTTCGTTTACTCCAAGGGATATTTGGAGCAGCTATAGTGCCTTTGTCTCAAACTATTATGACTAATCTTTTTTCCGATGCAGATCGTGGTAAAGCTATGGCAATCTGGGGGGTAGGAGTTATGATAGGGCCAATTATAGGTCCTACATTAGGTGGATATATAACCGAATTAGCAACTTGGCGATGGAATTTTTATATTAATGTTCCTATAGGGATCATATGCTTATTATTACTTTGGCAAAATCTACCAAGTTCATCAACGAAATTACGCAATATAGATTGGATTGGACTTGTTTTAATGTCGATGTCCATTGGGGCATTACAATATTTTTTAGATCGTGGGAATCAAGAAGATTGGTTTGAATCAAGAGAAATTTGTATAGCAATGTTTTTAATGATTATTTGTTTTTTAGGATTTATGTTATATAACGTTGTAAAAAAAAATGAAAAAACGGTTTTTGATTTAACTATTTTTTTAGATAGAAATTTTGCTATTTCTAGTACATTACTTGCAGTATTTGGTCTTGGTTTATTTGGCTCAATGGTGATTTTGCCGATGATGTTAGAAAATTTATTCGATTATCCAGTCATTACTACTGGATTGGTTATGGGGCCTCGTGGGGTTACTACCATGTTTAGTATGATGTTGGTTGGGGTCCTTATTAAAAAAATTGACGCTAGATTATTAATTATGATTGGCATTATTATAGGTTCTATTGGTACGTATATTGGGACTTATTATAATTTATATTTAAGTCCAGGATGGGTTATTGCTCCAATTATGCTCCAGGGACTAGGTTTTGGTATGGTTTTTGTACCACTATCTACGGTAGCATTTGCAACTTTACCAGTAGATTCTAGATCGGAAGCATCTGGATTGTTTAGTTTATTAAGAACCATAGGTGGTTCCATTGGTATTTCTATTGTTTCAACGTTGTTAATAAGAGAAACTCAAACGGCATGGAATCAACTAGGTGGTTTTATTAATCCATTTAATCCAATTCTTATTAGTCGTGCATTTCATTGGCATCAGTTAGTAGTAAGCTCATCAAACCCATTAAATAAATTAACTTTAACTTTAGTAAAACAATCACAAATGCAAGCATTCGTAAATGTTTATGCGTTTATAACAATTAGTTTTTTAATGATGATACCTTTAATATTTTTGTTAAAAAAACCAAAAGTATATTTGTAGCATGAAAAAATTACACGAATTGACACAGGAATATTTTGAACTGCTTTATAATTGTTTTGATAATGAAGTTAAGCAATCTATGTATGGTAAATCAAACGAAATTTATGGGGAATTATATTATTATAGTATTGTTAAATTACTCAGATATTTAAAAATAACCGCAACAGATCATTTTTTAGATATAGGATCTGGTTTGGGTAAATTGGTTTTTCAGATATTTCTTACAACTAACGCCGCATCTGTTACTGGGGTCGAAATAAACAGTCAAAGATATAATATTTCGTGCAAGATAAAAGATAATATGAAGCAACAATTACCAGATATGTTTGATGGAAATAGAATTTTAGATTTTTTTCATGATGATTTTTTAATGCGAACTTTTGATAATATAAGTATTATATATGTATGTTCTACAGTGTTTTCATTTGAATTTTTAAAGGCTATTGGAAGAAAAGTAAATAACATGAATAGCGTTAGAAAAATAGTATCTCTTAGGAAATTGCCTAATTTAGATGGGTTTAAGTTAAGTAATAAGATGTTTTTGCATGGTACTTGGGATAATTCTGCATGTTATATCTATACTAGGGAAACTTAACTTGAATTATAAATATTTATATTCTTACAATTTAATGAGAATTAGACGGTTTTTAATCCAAACCATAATGATATTTGTTTTTCAATTTATGACTATCATTAATATGACATTTTCTGATCCGGTGTTGCCAATGTATCCACCAATAGGTATATCTTTTGTTATGTTTTACCTATTTGGTAATAATGCTGTGTTGGGCTTGTTATTAAGTGGGTTTTGTGCTTATCTTGTAAAAAATTTAGCTATAGAAGCAATAGTTTTATATTTAATGGCAGATATTATTGGTGGTTATGTTGGTTCTGTTTTATGTGGAAATATATTTTCTTCTGATATTAAACCTTTTGCTAATTTACAAGAAGTATTTAAATTTTTAAAAACAAACTCATTAATAACTTGTTTAATTTCAGGTTTATTAAGAATTAGTGTGGTTGTTTTGCTGAACCATAATATTGTTATTTATGATTGTATAAATGTATGGCTTGCGGATTTAAACGCTATATTGATCCTGGCTAGTTTTTTGTTGTCTTGGTCGTATGTGTCGTTTAGTAGAGAAAAGCTTTCAGAACAAGCTATTACAATAGTTCCAATAATTATGCTTATTATGTTTATTGTTTTTTCTATGTTATTTATGCAAAAAATAGAGTTGGGCTATCTTATTATTGTTGCAATGGTGGTTTCTATATATTTTGCGCATGTTTATGGTTATTTGGTTGCTACAGCGTTATTATTTATAATATCTGCTATATTTTTATCGTATTTTATTGCTGTTGGGCAACAATATGTGGATTGTTTTGGCCTTAAATTATATACGCTAGTACCTATAGTCTTATTTATATTTGCTATTTGTATATTATATATAGGGCATTTTAGTATATTCAGTATATTTAATAAAAAGCATTAGTAGCATGCATGATTGCATTTAAAATTCCAGGTTCTCTCGAAGAATGCCCAGCATCTCGTATTATCATTAAATTTGATTTTGGCCATTTGCGATGTAAAGAATAAGCATTTTCTATTGGGCAGATCATATCGTAACGACCGTGGATTATAGTTGCCGGGATATGTTCAATTTTTTTCATGTTATCTAAAATAAAATTTTCTGCAATAAAATAATTATTAATAGCATAATGACACGCTATTTTAGATAAACTTAATGCTGTATGTGGATTAGTTAAACACTGTTCTATTTTTTGACATGGATCTAAAGTTGCACAAACTGCTTCCCATTTAGACCACGTTTTAGCAGCTGCCATTCTAGCCACTTCATCTTTACCAGTTAAAATTTTATAATAAGCTTTAATAATATCGTCTTTTTGTTTTTCATGGATCATAGCTATAAATTCTTGCCAGTAGTCAGGGTAAATATTAGAAGCGCCACCTTCTTTGCAAATCCAATCCAAATCTTTTTGTCTAGCTAAAAAAATTCCACGTAAAATCATCCCAGTTACTCTATTAGGGTGTGATTGAGCATATAATAATGCTAAAGTAGATCCCCAAGAACCACCAAATAATGCCCATTTTTTGATACCGCAATGTTTGCGTATTAATTCTAAATCTTCTATTAGTAATTGTGGGGTATTATTTTTTAATTCAGAATGAGGAGTAGATTTTCCGGCGCCTCGTTGATCAAATAAAATAATTCGATATTTTTTAGGGTCAAAAAATCGTCGATTACCCGCATCGCATCCGACAGCTGGACCTCCATGTAGGTATATAATAGGGATCCCTTCTTTGGTGCCACATTCTTCAATATATAAAGTGTGCACATCATCTACAGAAATATTATATGTAGTGTATGGTTGTATAGCTGGGTATAATGTTAGCATTAAATGGTTTTCCTTAAATTTTAATTTCAACAACTAACTATGAAGCAATGGCTAATATCCTACAAAATAAATCTACTTTCTCCTATATTTCGATATTATTAATTGTGGCACTATAACTTCTGTCAATCTCCAACCGACAAATTCGGTTCTTGGCCCGGGTTCCTCACTTGGGCTATTTTTTTAGGTTATTTTTTAATTAGAATAATTTTCTGGACAAAAATGACGTTCAATTAATTCTATTAGTATATGTAAAATTTTAATATGTATTTCTTGGATCCGATCAGCAAAATCTCCTACCGGAGTACAGATAGATATATCGGCTTGTTCTGTTAATGTAGAGCCTTTTTTACCGCTTAATCCAATAACTCCGATGTTATGTAGTTTAGCGTAACTAACCGCAGCTAGAATATTTTTGCTAGAGCCACTAGTACTTATGGCCAGTAAAGAATCTCCCTTATTACCGTGAGCGGCAAGATATCTTGAAAATACTTCGTTAAAGCCATAATCGTTAGCAACACAGGTTAAGTGACCAGGATCACTAATTGCAATGGCAGGAAATCCTCTTCTCTTTTTACGATATTGTCCGGTTAATTCTTCTGCGAAATGCATAGCATCACACATAGAACCACCATTACCGCAAGAAAAAACTTTGCCTCCATTTTCAAAGGTCCTAATGATCATTTGTGCGGCGGTATTAATAGCTGTTATAGTATTGTTGTCTGTCAGTAGTTGTTCTAACCCTTGTTTGGCTTCTATTAAGCTGTTGATAATATTTTTGACCATTGCGATAATATCCAATAAATTTATTAATATTAAATGATATAATTATGGCTAATAAAAAGAAAATAATTGTTTCTGGGATCCGTCCAACTGGCAAAATGCATTTGGGTAACTACCATGGAACAATAAAACATTGGGTTAAATTACAGCATGAATACGATTGTTATTTTTTTATAGCAGATCTGCATGCATTAACGACTCATTATTCAAAGTCCAATAATATTAAACAAGATACTCAGTGTTTATTGGAAGATTTATTAACTGTTGGATTAAACGGTAAATATTGTAAAATTTTTATTCAATCGCATATCCAAGAACATACGGAGTTAAGTTTTTTATTATCTACTATAACTCCTGTTAGTTGGTTAGAAAGAGTGCCTACTTATAAAGATCAACAACAGAAGTTAAAGGAATTAGATCTATCGACTTATGGTTTTTTAGGCTATCCATTATTACAAAGTGCAGATGTATTACTTTATAATGCTGAATATGTTCCGGTAGGAGAAGATCAAACACCACATATAGAATTAACTAGAGAGATAGTTCGTCGATTTAATCATATTTATGGATCTGGTAAAAAAATATTATTAGAGCCTAAGGTGCTATTAAGCGATGTCCCTATAGTAATGGGTGTAGATGGACAAAAAATGTCAAAATCCTATAACAATACTATAGCAATAGCAGAAGAACAGGGCTCTATAGAGAAAAAAATAAAAACTATGCCTACCGATCCTGCTAGAATTAAACGTACTGATTGTGGTGATCCGGACAAATGTCCAGTTTGGCAACTACATAAAATTTATTCTAACGAAGAAGTAAAAACCTGGGCTGATGCAGGGTGTAGATCGGCTAAGATAGGTTGTTTAGATTGCAAGGGAGCATTATTAAAATTTATAGAACAAGAACAACAAATTTTTAGAGAACAATCTAAGCTTTATAAAGAAAATAAAAATTTAATAAATATAACTTTACAAGAAAGTAAGGAACAAGCGGCTATAGTAGCTAAAGATACTTTAATTAAAGTAAAGACTGCTATGGGTATAATATAAAATATATGTCAAATTTATTAACAAAAACTAAAGTTCAGGGCAAAGAAATTACTGAAATGCCGAAGGATTTATATATCCCACCGGACGCCATGCTAGTGATTTTAGAAATTTTTGAAGGTCCGTTAGATCTATTATTATACCTAATACGTCGACAAAATTTAGATATTTTAGATATTAGAGTAGCAAATATTACTAAACAATATGTTGAATATATAGAGTTAATGCAATGTGCCAATTTAGAATTAGCTGGTGATTATTTAGAAATGGCAGCAATTTTAACAGAAATAAAATCTAGAATGTTATTGCCACGTTTAAGTTCTGAACAAATAGAGGAAGATCCTCGAGCAGAATTAATTCGTCGATTACAAGAATACGAACAAATTAAGCATGCTGCAGAAAATTTAGATCAAATTCCAAGACAAGATCGAGATTTTTTTAGTATGCATATTACGTCTTTAAACCTAAATATTCCCATTTTACAACCAGAAGTAAAGTTATCTGAGTTGTTAGCAGCATTAAAATCAGCCATACAAAAAGCTGATTTAAAAGGTGTGCACACAGTAATAAATGAAAACCTATCAGTAAGAGATAAAATGACAACTATTTTAGGAACTTTACAATCTTTTCAAAATAAATTTTTTATATTTTCTGATTTTTTTAATTTCAAAGAAGGGCGTTTAGGTATTGTAGTTACTTTCTTAGCAATATTAGAGCTAGTCAAAGAAAATTTATTAGACATTATACAATCGGAGCCTTTTGCACCTATCTATATAAAGTTAACCAATGCTTTACCAACTATAACTCAAGAGTTTGAAATATGTTAAATATAAATAACAAAGATTTGCCATTAATAATAGAAGCGTTATTATTAGCTGCTAATAACCCAATGTCTATACAAGATATAATGTTAATTTTTGATGAAACAGAACGTCCAACGGCTAAAGAAATAGAAACAGCCATAGCATTATTGCAACAGCCAAAAGAACCACGAGGGATAGAATTAGTAAAGGTTGCTAATGGTTATCAGTTTCAATCAAAGCAAAAATTTGCTCACTTAGTAGCTAGATTATGGCAAGAAAAGCCAGCCAAATATTCTAGAGCATTTTTAGAAACATTAGCTTTAATAGCTTACCGTCAGCCGATTACTAGAGGTGAAATTGAACAAATTAGAGGGGTTACTATTAGTCAATCTATTTTTAAAACCTTGCAAGAAGAACGTGGTTGGATTAGAGTAATTGGTCATAAAGATGTGCCTGGTAAACCAGGATTATACGCTACTACTAAAGAATTTTTGACTTATTTTGGATTAGAAAAATTAGAGCAATTGCCGCCATTACCACAAGTAATGGAATTTTTAACTGCTGAATAAACATGCAACGTATTCAAAAATTTTTAGCTCAATATGGGATTGCTTCTAGAAGAACCATAGAAGATTGGATTAAATTACAACGTATTAAAATAGATGGCAAAATCGCTAAAGTAGGCGATCAAATTAATGGTAGCGAAGAGATCAGATTAGATAATAAAATTTTAGAACATAAAAATTTTACTAATACAGATAATGCAATAAAAATTATTTTATACCATAAACCAGCAGGAAAAATTTGTACCAGATCTGATCCTAAAAATCGCCCTACAGTATTTACAGATTTACCAGAATTAACTATAGGTAGATGGGTAGCAATTGGCAGATTAGATTTAAATACTTCTGGAATATTATTATTTACTAATAATGGTGATGTAGCTAATAAATTAATGCACCCTCGCTATAATCAAGAAAGAGAGTATTTGGTTAGAATTTTTGGCAAAGCTACTTCAACAATGCTATCTAATTTGACTAATGGTGTTAAATTAGAAGATGGTATTAGTCGATTTAAAAAAATTACTTTTGTAAACCAAAAAAGCACTAATAGTTGGTATAAAGTAATTTTAACAGAAGGTAAAAACAGAGAAATTAAACGTTTATTTGCTTCTCAAGGGCTAATAGTAAATAGGCTAATAAGAATTCGTTTTGGGGACATTGTTTTACCAAAAACACTACAAACTGGGGAATATATACCTATTAAAGTAGATCCCCAGAGTTTGTAAAAAATAAAAATTATAGCCCAAACGCTTTGGCGGCAGCCTTACAAGCAAACTCGCAAATCAGTTCCCTTGCTGCTGCTTTGGCATTTGGATCTGTTAAAGAACGAGTTAGATGAGGATTATTAGTTTCTGCAATATGTTTTGCCAAATTACGTTGCACTTCTGGTGCTAAACTACTTATGCCAACATTGTTATGAAAATGATGTAATATAGCATTGCGTTGATTTGAAGTATTAGCTATTGCCATGCAAGAATGTAGGGTATCTTCATTATTAATAGCGGCTAAAGAGCATAATTCTAGTGGCTGGTTATATTCTGGTTTTGTTTCTAATGTTGTTTCATTGGTGGTAATAGTGCGGTTTAATCTAGATGCTAAATATGGGATATAATTAGCTGCGTAGTTTGTAATAGGTTTAAAAAAATTTGCTGCACGAGTTGTATATGTATTGTAAAAATCTGAAATTAAGTTTGTTTCATTAAAGTGAACTTTAGGTTGATATATTGGGTAATTTGAGGTAAAGCATATACTATCTAACGGTTGTCTAGCTAATTGCAAGCTCAAATTCTTTACATGTTGTTCTGTATTTCTGGTTTTTGCCCATAACAGAGAAGTTGTTAGTATTAATATTGCATTTATGAATTTACCCCAGTTATTTCGTATAATATCTGGTACACGTATATTTAGCATAATAAATTTTCCTTGTTTGGTTAGATCTACTAATTTAAGGGTTTTGGTATAACTTTCGGCAAACCATCTCACATTTTTCGCTATCGGGAATAGGTGAGTCTTCAATAACCACAACATTATGATCGTTAATATTTCTTAGATTTTTTGCTTTAGCGGTACTATTTTTGTAGAAATTTAATATATCATTACTAAGTTTGCGAGCTTCTGGCTCATCAATTGGTGAGGTACAGGTTCCTGGAGAGCATAGTGCAGTTTCCGTTACTAATTCTTCTGAATTTAGTGTTTCTGTTGTTGATGATTCGTCAGTAAGGTTATTAGTTATATTACGAGGTAGACTGGATAAAGAAGAGCTACCTAGGTAATAGTCGCTATAATTAGCTACATAGTTCTGAAGGCCTGATAAGATGTTCCCTGTCCCGATTATGCATGCAGTATAAACGCTAGAAATAAAATTAGTTCGAATAGCGTTTGGTACATTTGCAGTAATGTTCCCTAATACTCCTTCGGTTAAATTTGCTATTTGTAGCGAAATTAATGCGGGATTTGTTTGGTTAGAGTTACTACAGCAGGTATTATTTAAATTTTGTAATTGTAGTTTTAGTCCATCTACATCTTGTGTGTTGTTTTTAGTTTTTGCCCATAATAAAAAAGTTGTAATTATGACTATTGAATTTAAAATTTTACTTAAATGTGGTCGTATAACTTGTGGTATAAATGGTCTCATAATAATTCCTTTATTTATTGACTAATAAAATTTATATTACATTTTTTCATTGTATTTACAATAGATATTGAGAGAGTAGGTTGAAATATTTAGTTAGTGTGTATAAAATTATGTTTGCATATAGGTTTATAAAACTTTTTAGGGGGCGCTAGTTAAAGCTTATGGGTATTTCACGAGCGATATCATTGTTTATATGGATTATACCATCCATATTTTATGCATATCAGTATATTTTAAGGGTTATACCAAATATCATGATGGGCGATATTGTGCAGCAATTTCATATAGACGCTAAAATTTTTGGGCAATTTTCTGGTATTTATTATATTGGGTATTCTTTAATGCACCTACCTATAGGTATTATGCTTGATCGTTATGGACCAAAAAAAGTTATGCCATGTTGTATTGTGTTAGCTGTTATAGGTCTTTTACCAATAATTGTTGCTGAAAATTGGATTTATCCGGTTATAGGCAGGGCTATGATTGGTATTGGTTCGTCAGCTGCAATTTTGGGTATATTTAAAGTAATCAGAATGACTTTCAGTGAGCAACGTTTTACTAGAATGCTTAGTTTTTCTGTAACAATAGGACTTATGGGAGCCATTTATGGTGGTGGTCCGGTTGGCTATATGTGTAATGCTTTTGGCTATAAAGCGGTTATACAAATTTTTGTAGTATTAGGCTTAATATTGGCTAGCGTAACTTATCTTATCGTTCCACATGTAGAATCAAATAATGTTAAATCTACCGTTATTGCAGATCTAAAAACAGTGTTTTCGAATCAAAAAGTTATTATATTATGTGTTTTAGCTGGGTTAATGGTTGGACCACTTGAAGGTTTTGCTGATGTGTGGGCATCTAAATTTTTACAGCAAGTGTATAATTTTGATTCTAGCGTTGCGGGGTTTATACCATCTATGATTTTTGTTGGTATGTGTTTTGGTGCGCCTATTTTAGGTGTTATTGCTGAAAAAACCGGCAATTATATAGGCTCTATTATTGGTGCAGGGATCATAATGTTGGTAACTTTTATTGCATTAGTAGCAGGATTCTTGACTATAAGTAGCATGACAATAGGTTTTATACTTGTTGGGGTGTGTTGTGCCTATCAAATTTTAGCTATCTATAAAGCGTCTACTTATGTATCAGAAAATGTTGCAGGGCTTACCACTGCTGTTGCTAATATGATTATCATGAGCTTTGGTTATGTTTTTCATACTACAATTGGTTATATAATTAATGCTTATGGCGGAACTCAAGTAACACAGTCTTTTGTTTATGGAATCAGCGTTATACCAATAACTTTAGGGATTGGAGTAATAGGTTTTATAATATTTGCATATAAAGAAAAAAGTAGTATTAGAGAATTAGAATTAAGCGCAAAAAGTTCATAAGTATGGTAAACAAAATTTGATAATTTCTTAAGAATATGTTTAAAAAAACATTTGAGCGGTTAAAAAAAATAAGAAATTTTATATGTGAGACTGAGTGTCACTATATAATTGTGGCTAGTTCTTTTGCATTTATTTTATGTGGCATAACTTGCATGCTTCTTACTTGGTGGATAAAAGGTGCTGCAGATATAGCTGCATTGTTGGCAAGGACTGATACAGTAATAAGAATTATTCAAGTTATTACATCTATAAATCTTATAATATTTAATGGAGTTAGATTATTAAAGTTAAATTATGATAGAACTAGAAATACACCAGTAATAGAGGATATTAATGGAAACTTACAGGCACCACAAATTCAGTTGCCATCAGATGAATTAAATAATCGTCCTACAAATAGGCTAACAACAAGTTACAATATACGTATTAATAATAGTGGATCTATAAATGCACAGCAAGAAGAACAACAAGAAGCACAGCATGATCAAAACAATAATATTTTTAGCAAGATAAGAAGTTTATGTTATCGGTGTGGTTAAATTACCTTAACTAGTTATATATAGCAAGATTATTCCTACTCGATCTAACACTGCAAATTATTTATACTACCATTTATATATTAGGCATTAACTTAGGTGCTAGTGTTTTTTCATCCTGATCTTTCTTTTGTGCAACAAATTTATTTGCTTCTGGTACAGTTAAAAATTTATGATCCGCCAGAGTCGTGAAAGTTACTCCTTCTGGTGACCCTTCAACAACAATATTATTTGCAGCTAAAAATTCTTTAGTTCTAGGAGTATATTGGCTAATATCTCCAGTAAGAACCAAATCTCCTACTGTTATTGTTTTATTGCATGGGGCGAATATCCGCTTACTTTTTAGTTCTCCTTCTGATATAATGAATTTACCGAAATTGGATATAGTTCCTAAACAAGATACATCATCATTTTTCATAATAAATATCCTTTTTAATATATTGATGTTTAATTACATTATAATAAATTTTGTGCTCTACTGTAACTGTTTAAACGTTGTAAGTGCATATACCGCCAATATTTTTATATAATCAGCAATACAGTTATTTATTAAACAAAATTTTGGGTTTAAATACTTGTGGTTAGCTTTAATATCAGGGTCAGATCATCAAAATTTTAACTTATTACATCCACCCGGCGGCTAACGCCGCCACCCTCCTTCGAAGCGAAGGAGGGTAAACCTAACATAAATTTTAAATTATCTTTACTGTTAATTTTTACTAGATTGCACATAATTTTTATTATTAGTTTTATAATAAAAAGCTTTAATTTAAGTTTATTTTAACCCTCCTTCGCTTCGAAGGAGGGTGGCGGCGGTTAGCCGCCGGGTGGATGTAATACGTTAAAATTTAGTTGATCTAGCCCTTTAATATGGGATCGATTGATTGAACCTGTGGTTAAGATAATATAGAATAGGGTTTTTTAATTAAACAAGGTGATAATTTCATGGTGGTAGTTCGGTTATCTAGAGGCGGTTCTAAAAAGAAGCCTTTTTATCATTTGCTAGCAGCTGATGAGCGTTGTCCTAGAGATGGTAAGTATATAGAGGAAATTGGTTATTTTAATCCTTTAGCAAGAGGAAAGGCAGTTAGGTTACATATGAAACGCGATCGTATTACTTACTGGCAATCTGTTGGGGCGCAATTATCTGCTAGGGTTGTAAGTTTGGTGAAAGAATGGGACAAAACTATAGCAGTACAAACCAATTAATTATAATTGGTAGTATTGGAGCTCCATTTGGGATCCTTGGGTGGGTAAAGGTTAATTCTTATACCGATCCAAAAGAAAATTTGTTAAAATATAATAATTGGTTGTTGGTGGATCATAATACCGATCCTTTAATGTTAGCAGTATCAGAAATAAAAGAATCTAATGGTAAGTTTTTAGTATTATTTGCCAGCATACAAGATCGTAATCAAGCTTCATTACTAACCAACAAAAAAATCGCAGTTACTAGGGATTGTTTACCAAAATTAGCTACTAATCAGTATTATTGGGAAGAGTTGATAGGGTGTAGTGTTTATAATTTGCTCGGACAACAAATTGGTATAGTGGATTATTTGTTTTCGATTGTTGCTAATGATGTAATGGTAGTAAAAAATCATATTAATAATAAAGAATATTTAATACCATATAGTTTTGGTAATTCTATTATAAATATTAATAAATTTGAGCGGATAATAACAGTTGATTGGAGTTTAGATTAACTTATGTGGTTTAGTGCAGTTACTATATTTCCAGAAATGTTTGCCGCTATTAACAATTACGGTATAACTGGGCGAGCAATAAATAGTGGATTAGCGCAATTAAATATATATAATCCTAGGGATTATGCTACCGATCAGCATGCAACAGTAGACGATCGTCCGTATGGTGGTGGGCCAGGTATGGTTATTAAGGTAGAGCCTTTATTTTCTGCAATTGAGGCAGCTAAGCAAGGTTTGCAACAAACCAATAATAATTTAAAACCTATAGTTATATGTTTATCGCCTCAGGGTAAAAAAATTACCCAACAAGATTTAAGGCAATTTATTAAGCAGCATGATAGTGTAGTATTTGTTTGTGGGCGTTATGAAGGTATTGATGAGAGGGTATACCAATTAGCAATTGATGATGAATGGTCTGTTGGTGACTTTATTTTAAGTGGCGGGGAATTAGCGGCAATGGTTTTTATAGATGCAATAATTAGGTTAATACCAGGTGCATTAGGAGATCCTGGTTCTTTTGCACAAGATTCTTTTGGAGAAGATTTACTATTAGATTTTCCGCATTATACTAGACCAGAGTGTATTTTTGGTTTAAAAGTACCAGAAGTATTATTAAGTGGAAATCATGCAGATATTCAACATTGGCGACAACAACAGCGATTGCTTCGCACAACTCAAAGGCGAAAAGATTTATTAAAAGGCAAAGAAGTTTATTAAATATTTATAAATTAGGGGTAACATAATCATGTCAATTAAAAATGGGATAATTATTCAAAGTATAGAACAAGCGCAAATGAAGAAAGATCTTCCAAAATTTCGGCCTGGCGATACAGTAGTAGTAAAAGTAGAAGTAACCGAGGGCACCAAAGTTCGTCAACAAGCTTTTGAAGGAATAGTTATAGCGATAAAAAGACCATGCAGCATTAATGCTGCTTTTACTGTAAGAAAGATATCTTATGGTGAGGGTGTCAATAGAGTATTCCAAACGCATAGCCCTCTTATCAAAAGCATTGAAGTAAAGAGAAAAGGTAAAGTACGTAAAGCTAAGCTTTATTACTTAGAACATAAATCTGGTAAAGAATCGCGTATTAAAGAAAGATTGTCTAATAATAAAGTTAAAGAAGATTAAAAAGAAAATTAGAATAATCTATAATAACGTATTAATATATTTATTATTTTTTGATTAGATTTATAGGATATTTATCTCATGAAAATAAAATGGGTATTTTTATTAATATTAGCGAGTGTTTATGGAACAACGGTGGCTAGTATTTTAAGCCAAGAACAACTTAAAATTGCAGAAGATGCGCTAAAAAAAGTAATTCCACAAATTAATATTTCTGAAGCTAAAATTGAATTAATTCAACCAGATTTGTATAAAATAATTGCTAATGCAGAAATATTTTACGTTTCTAAAGATGGAAAATATTTTTTTCACGGAGATTTAATAGACTTAACGGAAAAAAACACTAAAAATTGGAATATAACAGAAGTTGCTCAAAGGACAGTCAGAAAAGCAGAGTTGGGTAAATTTCTTAAAAAAGACATGCTTATTTTCAAACAAAAGCATAGACACCATAGGCAACATCATAAACATAAGCCAATAGGGATAGCTACAGTATTTGCTGATATAAGTTGCCCATATAGTAGACGGTTACATAAAGAAGTTGAAGAAGCAGTGGCTGCTGGTTTAGAAGTAAGATATTTATTTTTTCCACGAGCTGGTGTTGGTTCAGATAGCTATAAGAAAGCAGTTTCAATTTGGTGCGGTAAGGATCGGAACAAAGAATTTTCTATGGCAAACAACGATGAAGCGGAAGCTATCCCAGATAGAACCTGTAGGGATAATCCTATAGAGGACCAATTTAATTTTGCTAGAAAAATTGGCGTTAATGCTACTCCTACGATACTTTTAGAAAATGGTACAATTATTCCAGGTTATGTTACTGCCGATAAGTTATTAAGTTTAGTTAGGGAAGCAAATGCAAGTTCTGGTAGCTGATAATGCTCTTCATAATAGATCTAGATTAGCTAAAATATTAACGGACAATGGACATACGGTAATTGAGGCTATTAATGATCAAAATGTTTTAAAAATTTGTAAAAACAAATGTCCGGAGTTATTGCTAATAGATAGCCAATTATCTGGGGTATCCGGTATCGAATTAGTTCGTAATATTAGACAATTAGGTGGCAGTTCTGTATGGAATACTATTATATTAATGGCGGACGATGCTACAGAAGTAGATCTTAAACAAGGATTAAGTTGTGGTGCGGATGATTTTTTAGTAAAACCTATTAATGCCTTTCAATTGCTATATAAATTAGCTACTGCTAAACGTCATCAAGAATTAAAAAGCGATATTTTTGGTATGGCTCATGATTTAGCAGTAGCTAATAGAGCATTAGAAAGTGTCAATAAACAAGATATTATGACTGGTGTTTACGATGTTAATACTTTTCATAAAATGTTAGAAGTAGAATGGTTTAAAGCTAAAAAAAATAAATATGATATTGCTTTAATCTTGTTAAATTTAGACTATTTTCGTGCTTATAATGAAATTTATGGTGCAGATAATGGTGATCAAAAAATTAAACAAATTGCTAAAGCATTACAAGATGCTCTGCCAGAGCAATATAAAAATATAGCTAGAACTGCAGGGGAAACATTTGCTGTGTTGTTACCTAATGGAGCAGCTGAATTTGCTTTAAATTTAGCTAACGATTTAGTTAAAGTAGTAAAAGAACTTGGTATTGTTCATAAAGGTTCACCGTGTGCTAACGTATTAACAATTAGTGCAGGAGTTTCTATTACTGAAGGAGAATTTAATAATTCACTAGATTTATTAGAAGCTGCTGATTTTGCATTATATAAAGCGAAACACACTGGGCGCAATCAGGCTTATTTTGAACCAGTTAAAGTTTATTAAGGTTTTTATAATATGAAAAGTTTAAATGTAAAAATATTGGGGAAAGAATATCAAATAGCTTGTCCTTCTGGTAGTGAGGTAGAGTTAAAAAATGCTGCTAATTATTTAGATCAAAAAATGGCAGAGATACGTAATAATGGCCGAATTATAAGTTTTGAAGGAATTTTAGTTACAGTAGCTATTAATCTTTCTCATGAATTATTACAACAAAATGTTAAACAATCTACGGAAGCAGCAAGTTTAGTAGCCAATTTAACATCATTAGAAAACAAACTAAATATGGTTTTACAAAATAATTCTTTGGCAACACATACTAGTAATAGTCTAGAATTTGAGTACAATGAATAATTGATATCAGTTTTATTGGTGTGTGGCGTTATCTGTGTTTACAGGTGTAGCTAAAGATATTTTGAGCCTATAATCAAAAAATAGGGAGCCATTCCTGGTGTTGTGAGCAAGTCTGCCTTTGAGTAGGAAGCCTAATGCATCATTTTTGGTACCAACTTGAACCAACGGTTCAAGATACTAGTTATACGGTAAGTGTGGAGAAACGCCTTTTATACTTAATAGTATGAAACAAATGCAACAAAAAAAATTAATACGTGCACAAGTACAGAAAAGTATTAAGCAGATTACAGTTATTGAACGACAAAATATTTCTCAACAAATGACTAATCTTCTTTTAACAGTTTTAACTTCTGAACCTTATAATATACTTTTAAATAATTCAAAAAATATTGCTGTGTTTTGGTCCACTGAATATGAAATAAATTCTATATTTTTAATTAATTTTTTATTAAAACAAAATAAATCTTGTTATTTGCCAGTTATTAATAATAATTCTCAAACATTAGATTTTATAAAATATACTAATAATACTAAATTAATTAAAAATAAATTTGGTATTTTAGAGCCATATTTTAATATTGTTGATCAAATATCAATCGCTTCTTTAGATTTAATATTTATGCCATTAGTTGCTTTTGATGGATTAGGGCATCGTATAGGTAGTGGTTCTGGACTTTATGATCGTAGTCTAAGCAATAATAATTTATCCTGTAAATTAATTGGATTAGCATATTCTATGCAACAAATTGCAAATTTTAATTCGGATCCATGGGATATCAATTTAAATTTTGTAATTACCGAACAACATTGGTTTGATTTTTCTAAAGCTGCCGCTCAGCAAGCATAGCAAAACGAACGTTTTCTATTAGATGGGTAGGATTTATTGTTCCTATTATAATGCTATGTACTCCTTTAGTTTTAAGAATTAAATTCATATTGGTTGCTACATCAAGATGACCACTTCCTAACGCTTTTTTTATTAACACCCCCTTGTTAAGTTTATAAGCTTCTTCTATAACGGAAGTTTCTTCTAAATGATTAGAATTATATTCTACCATAACAACATCTGCCATTTTAACTGTTAATAAACCTCCGGCTATTGTTTTGCTAGACATGCCAAAGTTACGGATTAATCCTTGTTGCTTTAAATTTATTAAAGTATCAAAGGCATTGTATTTATCGATAATTTCTTCATCGTTGCCATCAGAATGGATTAATAGTATATCTAAGTAATCGGTATTTAAACGCTTTAAGCTACGATGAATACTATCTGTTATAGCTTTTTTGGTGAAATTAAAAGTAGATTGATTATTATTGAATTCCTCACCAACTTTACTAGAAATAATCCAATTTTGACGATCTTTTTTTAAAATTTTTCCCAAACGTTCTTCGCTACTTCCATACGCTGGAGCAGTATCTAGTAAATTAATATTTAATTCTTTAGCAAGTGCTAATAATTTTTTTATGGATTGATCGTCAGGTATATTAAAATTTTGTGGATACTTAACTCCGATATTTCTACCAAACTTTACTGTTCCAAGACCAATTTTAGAAACTTCTAAACCGGTATTACCAAGGATATTTTTTTTTATTGACTCTAAATTGTGCATACCCATATATTAATATTAGGTTTGGTAAAGAACAACTATGGTTTAGTAGTTTTATGATCTTTTGGTTTAGGACTATGGGCTGGTTGAGTGTTATTATGGAATATTATAGGTTGTTGTGGTTTATCTATCTTTTTAAAAAAACGATAAAATATTTTAGCTTGAAGTGTTTTTACCGCCGGTTTTTGTAGAAATTTACTTTTCTTATCTGATAATTCTCTAATTATGTATTGTCGTTGTTCTTCGTTAGTATTGTCATAAATCTGAAATTTTAAGTCTGCTCGATTGAGCTCTCCTGAAGGAGAAAAGTGTTTTTTTGTATGTGCTTTTGGAGCGCTTTTTATTTTTTTAATCGTATCAATAGTTTTTACAAATGTTACTTTTTCTAAAATTGATCTACCAACCTTTTTTAAAGTAGAGGATGTAGTTTGTTCGCTATTATCACTAGTATCATTTGGAATCCTTCCCCCTTCTTTAAATAGATAAACTTGAGATTTTGTTGAATCAGCTAAAATAGTTGTTTCTCCAGTTTTTTGTACCAGATCACCGGAGTTTTGCACAGCGAAAAGACGTGTTTTAGTTCGTTGATCCTCTGTAACATAAGTGTGTAAATATTCTTCTAGCCCAGCGGCTCTATCAGCAGTTTCTTGAGAGGTACCAGAAGAATTTAAAATACCAATAGTTAATTGTTTTATCTTGGTAAAATGCTTACGTATGTTTTCTGGTATTAATTTAGAATATTGTTGGAGATATGTAGATGATTTATTGGCTATCTCATCAATTGGTTCGTTATTATTACGTTCATCATAAGGATGAGCAGTTCTAAATAGTTGTTGGTTATGGTTTTGAGCCATTGCGTCCATTACATCTACAGCAAAAATTTGTGCTAAGTTTCCGCCTAAGCTATGCCCATAACTACCAATGGAAATACTTTTTTGAGGATCTTTTTCTTGTAATCGTTGTATAGACTTACTAACTGCTGATAAAATTGTACTTCTTTCCAACATGTAAGCTGTAAATCCTGCAGATTTTGGATCTAAATCCATTATGGCGCTACCTTTATTATGGGTGCCGCGCCACAATACCTCTATTTTATGTGGTTCATTAGGATCTGTAGAGGGTATTTCTAAAATAGTACAAACTAAATTTTTATTTTTAGTAATTACCGGATGTATATAAGCTTCTGCAGGTTGATTATTGTCTTGTATTATTGAAATTTGTTTAAATTTAGTTAGTTGTTTTTTATAAGCTAAACTATGTCCTAAGTGCTCTATATTTGCAAATTTTCTAATAAGATTAAAATAGTGATTACTTTGGTTGGTACCCAGTTGTTCTTCGTTAGGTTCATCAGGTCCTATTGATTCATTTTCAGATGCAGATGCAGATCCGGATTCAAGGTCAGATTCAGAGTCTGATCCTAAGCTAGATATTTCTTCACCTAAATTTGAAGATCTATCTTGTATAGGGGTACCGTTTAGAGTATTTAAAACGTTTTGATATTTTATTCTGGCATCCATGGTTAGAGTTTGGTCTTCTTGCATTAATAATTTGCCTATAATATTTTCTAATTTAGTACTTAATTTAAGATCAATTATATGTTTAGTTAAACTAGCACTTTTAATACCAATTTTCTTACTTTGTGGGTTTTTAGTACTTTCTATGAGATCTTTTTGTTTGGCTAATTCATGAGCTTGTTCTAAAAGAGAATAAACTTTATTAATAATATTATTTGGATCTTTATATTGTGTCGGTGTTTTTTCTACAGATTTTTTATTTAATTCGTTAATAAATTGATCTAATTCTTTTAATATTTCTTTAGAGTATTTGTAACTAGGTCCAGGCATATATAATCTCCAAATTATTATCGTACTTATATAAATAACATAGTACAAATTTCAATGAACTATAATGCCTGTACTATAAATACATGGTAGATTAGGGTAGTAGATAGGTTTTGACTTTGGTACTAAGTATATTGGCGTGGCTATTGGGCAAACTGCTACTAATAATGCACGACCGCTTACTTGTATAACAGTTAAAAATCGGCGAATTAATTGGTCCGTGATTGATCAAATAATCAAAGATTGGGAGCCAAGACAATTAATTGTAGGGATCCCTGTTGATATGGACGGTAAAGAACAACATACTACTATAGAATGCTTAAAGTTTTTTCATGCTTTACAAAAAAGATATAATTTACCTATGCACAAAGTAGATGAACGTCTTAGTACATGGGAAGCTAAACAGAGCTCTTGTTTATTAAAATCTAACTATAATTCTAAAGAATTATTAGAAATTAATGCAGCTGCAGCTGCAATTTTATTGCAACAATGGCTTAATAGTATAAATAATACTAATTTATGATATTATAAAAATTAACATGACTATACATATTAATAATGAGTTAATGCTCAGATTGTTAGATATTCAAGAATTTTTTGCCAATCAATGGATGGGGGCGTTTTCTAATGATTATAAAAAAATATCTGAACAACTTAAGAATATTAAAAAACAACAATTATCTTTAAGAGAACTAAGCAAAGAAGATAAGGACGGGGAAGGTTCAAGTGGTGGTGGTGGCAGAGGCACAATAAAAGGATTACGTGCTAAAGACGATCCTAATAAAAGAAATCCATTTTCTACAAGAATGGGTAGGAAATAATTTAAATAAATAATTCTTGTAAATCATTTAAAAATCTTCTTCCTAGGGTTGTTGGCTTTATTCTATTAGAGGTTATTTTCAATAAGTTTTTAGTTGTGGCGAAATTTAAAGTATCAAGAATACAATCAAGCTTGAAAGAAGTTCTAAGCATAAAATCCTCTTTTAAAAACCCTTCTTTAAGCCTTAAATTATTTAACATAAATTCAAAAATTATTTCTTGTTTAGTTAATATACGTTGTTCGTATGCTTCACTATAAAAATAACTTTTAGGACTTTTAGGTTTTACTAATCTTAAAATTTTAAAATTATCGTTGTTTATATAGGTAGTAATTTTGCTATGAGCTCCTGGGCCTAAACCCAAGTAATCACCATATTGCCAACAATTTAAATTATGTTTGCAATAGTAATTTGGTTTGGCAAAAGCAGATGTTTCATAGTTAATATAATTATTTTTTTTTAAAATTTTTAATCCTTTTTGCATTATATTCCAAATTATTTCGTCATTTGGCAGTTTAGGAGGAGTTTTATAAAAACTAGTATTTGGTTCTATAGTTAATTGATACCAAGAAATATGTGGAGGAGAGAAAAATAATGCTTCTTGCAAATCATAGATGGCATCGTCTATAGTTTGATTAGGTAATCCATACATTAAATCTATATTAAAACTACTAAAATTATGCTTAATAATATTATTTATAGTAAATTTTATGTCACGAGACTGATGAATACGACCCAATAACTTTAACTTGTCATCTTGAAAACTTTGGGCGCCTAGAGAAATTCTAGTTATGCCGGAGGCGCGGTAATTTTGCATACTATCTTGTTCTATAGTGCCAGGATTTACTTCTAAAGTTATTTCTAAATCAGAAGTAAAAGTAAATTTTTTATTAATATGATTTAAGATTTGCGAAACAGCTTGTCCAGACAATAAACTAGGAGTTCCTCCTCCAAAAAAAATACTTATTATTTTTTTTTTATTAGATTTTAATAACAATTCTAGGTTGTTATCGAAATCTGCTAAAATTTTTTTGATATACAATTGTTCTGAAATTTTATTATTATTTATATATGAATTAAAGTCACAATATGGACATTTTTTTATGCACCAAGGAAAGTGTATATAGATACTAATTGTATTTTTATAACAGTCTGACGTTAATGCTTGCATATGGTTATCTTTTAAAGTGCTAAATTTATATTATACCTATCTATTAGGAGAGTACTATGGAAATTACCGAATTATTAGCTTTTGCAGTAAAAAATAATGCTTCAGATTTGCACCTGTCGGCTGGCATGCCGCCTGTTATTAGAGTAGATGGAGATATTCGTATGTTAGATATGCCACCGGTAGAGCATAAAATCGTACAAACAATGTTATTCGATATAATGAACGATAAACAACGTAGAACATATGAACAAAATTTAGAAGCAGATTTTTCTTTTGAAGTACCACAATTAGCTAGATTTCGTGTAAATGCTTTTAATCATCAACGTGGGTCTGGAGGTGTATTTAGAACAATTCCATCAAAAGTATTAAGTTTAGAAGCGCTTAAAGCTCCAGATATATTCAAAGATATTTCTGATTCTCCTAGGGGATTAATATTAGTTACTGGCCCTACTGGTAGCGGTAAAAGTACTACTTTAGCCGCAATGATCGATTATATAAATACTAACAAATTCCATCATATATTAACTATTGAAGATCCTATAGAATTTGTCCATATTAGTAAAAGAAGTTTAATTTCTCAACGAGAAGTATTTAGAGATACATTAGGTTTTACAGAGGCATTGCGTTCAGCGTTAAGAGAAGATCCTGATGTTATTTTAGTTGGTGAAATGCGAGAATTAGAAACTATTAGGTTAGCATTAACTGCTGCTGAAACTGGACATTTAGTATTTGGTACGCTACATACTACATCTGCCGCCAAAACTATTAATCGTATAGTTGACGTATTTCCTGGTACAGAAAAAGACATTGTTAGAACTATGCTTTCTGAATCGATACGTGCAGTTATATCGCAAACGCTGCTACCTAAACAGCCAAGTGGTAGATTAGCGGCTCATGAAATAATGATAGGTATATCTTCTATTCGTAATTTAATTAGAGAAAATAAAGTGGCACAAATGTATTCAGTAATTCAAACTGGCAGGGAACTTGGTATGCAAACTTTAGATCAATGTTTACAAAAATTAGTCAATCGCGGAGAATTAGATAATAAAATTGCTAGAACTAAAGCAGAAAATAAAGATTTATTTAAAGTGCTAGATTCAGATTCAAAATGATAATTTGGCTAATATTATGGAACCTATAAAAAATTTATTAGAAAAAATAATCGAACTAAAAGGATCGGATTTATTTATAACTGTAGGTATTCCGGTATGCATGAAAGTTGATGGAACAGTAAAAAATTTAAATGAACATAGCTTGACGTCCGAAGAAGCTAAAGAAATAATATTATCTTTAATGGAGCCAGCTCAAAAAGAAGAATTATTAAATAGAAAAGAATGTAATTTCGCTTTACAGATTGAATCTGGCAGATTTAGAGTAAATGCTTTTTATCAACGAGGTAATGTTGGTGCGGTGCTTCGTCGTATCGAGACTATAATTCCAGGATTAGAAGATCTACAAGTACCACCAATTCTTTCCGAGTTTATTATGGCACAAAGAGGTTTAATTATATTAGTTGGGGCAACTGGTTCTGGTAAAAGTAGTACTTTGGCTGCAATGGTTGGTTATAGAAATAAAAATTCAACTGGTCATATTATTACTATCGAAGATCCTATAGAGTTTATACACCCTCATGCTAAAAGCATTATTACTCAACGAGAAGTAGGAGTTGATACCGAATCATTTGAACTAGCATTAAAGAATACTTTACGTCAAGCACCAGATGTTATTTTAATAGGTGAAATTAGATCTCAAGATACTATGAATTATGCTATCAATTTTGCAGAAACTGGCCATTTGTGCTTGGCAACGTTACATGCTAATAATGCTAATCAGGCATTAGATAGAATAGTAAATTTTTTCCCACACGAAAAACGTCAACAATTATTAGCAGATCTATCTTTAAATTTGCGTGCGATTATTGCACAACAACTAATCCCATTAGTTGGAGGTAAAGGTCGTATTCCAGCTGTAGAAATTTTAATAAATACTCCAGCAGTGTCAGAAAGTATAAAAAAGGGAGATATTTCTGGAATAAAAGAATACATATCTAAAGGCAATACCATTGGTATGCAAACTTTTGACCAAGCATTATTTATGTTATATAAAGACAATAAAATTAGTTATGAAGAAGCTTTGCAACATGCTGATTCTGAAAATGAATTAAGACTCATGATCAAATTAAGCACAGGACAACAAAATAATTTGAGTTCTGATTTCAAGGATGTAAAACTAAAATAATATAGCTTATAATATAGGTTATGAAAGCTATTACTAAATATAAAATTTTTGGAATAAATTTAATTGGTTTAATAATTGGATCAGCGCTAGGTGTATTTGTATTATCTGTTATTGTTAGAGTTTCTTATTCGATTAGCAATACTTATCAGATTATTAAAGCCAATTCAGATTTAGCTCTTTCGGCCAGAATACTTAATAATTTTTTTTCGCAAGTGTTTTCTGTGGCTGGATATTTATCTGCAACCGACGGAACTACTAATAGTGGTACGGTTATTCAGTATCCGGGCATTTTTAATGCTGCGGGTAATGGTAATACTTCTGTTGATTTTACTTTTTCATATTCTGCTGGTGTTAGTGGTGCATTATTATGTTCCGGACAGCCTTATACTTCATCTGGCCAAATGTATATGAACATCATATTAAGTAATGGTACTACATCTGCTCCGTCTATTACTAACTATAATAATGCTCTACCTACTGGTGTTCAGCGAATGGCGGTGTGTTATGATAGTATATCTAACCCTCCAGTTGTAAGTCCTCAACAATTTATCGATTTTTCTTTGGCTACAACACTCGTAAATAATAGTGGCAACATGATTAATTTAAAGATTGCACCAAATACTACCCCGCCAGTACAGATTAGTGGGTTTGCTCCTGTAGGCAATTTTAATAATGGTTATAGTAATCAAGGAGTTAAATTAGCAATTTTATTAAGATCAGAAAAACCAGTATTTAATATTGCTAGAAGTGTAACATTTAATGGTTTTAATGGTGAAGTTTTTTCAGCAAACGATAAATATTTATACAAATTAGTTGTTATTCAATCGCCGTTTTTTTATGGAAGTAGCAGCAATCCTATACCTATACGGTTCTGGGCAACTTCATAAAATTTAGTAATACCAACAGCCTTTAAAAATTCTTCGTCATGAGAAATAACGATCATAGTGCCAGGGTATTTTTTTAAAACTTGGATAACATGATTGCGAGTTTCTAGATCTAAATTATTAGCAATTTCATCTAACATAAGTAGTTTAGGTGTTTTAGCTGCAATACATGCTAAAGCTAATCTAGCTTTTTCTCCGCCAGAAATAATAGCTACTAATCTATCTACTTCCTCGGTTTTGCTAAATAAAAAATCATTAAGATGTTTTCTAATAGTTGTATAAGACCAAGTTGGTACTAATTCGTAAATAGTTTCGAAAACAGTTTTGTTTGGAGTGAGAGTAGCGTAATGTTGGTCTAAATAGCCAATATCTTGATGGGTTGGCACTTGCCAATTACCGGATTTTATAATATTTGGATCATTAAGAATTGCTTTAATTAGTGTTGATTTACCGCTGCCGTTATTGCCTTTAATTGCTATATGTGAACCGCCAATTATAGATAAGCTAATATTATGCAAAATTATATTTTGATTATAGCCAATCGAGCCATCGCTAATAGTCACTAATGTATGGGTTTTTGAATCATTTGCATTTAATGAAAAAGTTGGATTAATTATTTTTGGTAAATATAATTCAGATAATTGTTCTGAAAGTTCTTGTTTTTTATTTTTAATGTCACTTTTTTTACGACCAGTAGTTTCGTTAGCTCTTGTTGCCTTAGCGTTAGATACAATTGTTGGCCATTTTCTTTGTTTTATACTTTTTTCACCGTGAGATCTACTGTTTTTAGCACGATGTTGTTCGTGCATTAAATCTTGGTGAATTTCTTTTTTTTGATGTTTTAATTTAAACAATTCTTGTTCTATGTAATTTCTTTTAATTTGGATTTCTCGCATGTAATCGTTATAATTACCTGAAAACATATAAATATTATTGTTATCAATATGCCATAGTTTATCTATATAATTAGATAACAATTCGATATCATGAGAAACTATTATTAAAGTACCAGTATAAGTACGTAGCATTTTTAGTAACGATTTACGATTGTTTAGATCTAGATGGTTAGTAGGTTCATCTAATAGCAAAATATTGGGAGAAATAGATAGAGCTTTGGTTAAAGTTTTATTTACTCTCTGTCCACCGCTTAAAGTAGTAATGTCCTTAGTTTCTTCAATAATTTGTGGTACATAGCCAATCTGTACTTCTTTAGGGAGTTTAATAATACCATCGGTTGGTTCTATTAATCCTTGTAATATTTTAAGTAAAGTAGATTTGCCACTACCGTTTTTACCGATAATAGCAATTCGTTCGCCATAAGTAACTTGAGTAGTAAAATTTTTAAAACAAGTTTTATGAGTAAATTCAAGACTAATATTATTAATTTGAATGGGGTTATGTGCACAAATCATATATTCTCTCAAGTATTTTAAGGGTGAAATTTTAAGCTGTTGGCCCCTTTTTTAAGGGGTACTTAAGAGATAATGTGCATGTTCAAGGATCCTTATATAAAGATAATATTTATAAGTCTAAATATTATCTAATTTATAAAAAAATTCAAGCTATACAGTGTGTGTTTTAACGTAATTATTAAAAGCAGGAGATGTATCTATGGTTGCTCTAAGAATAGCTGGGACTGCATATGGGTGATTATTTAACAGCCACTTATATAATTCTTCTTCTTTAGCATGCGCAGTTTTAAAAATAATTAAAAATTCTGTGGTTTTTTCTATTTTACCTTCCCATTCGTATATAGATATAGCTCCTGGGATAATATTAGCGCAAGCTGCAAGTTTATTAGTGATGGTTTGTTCTGCTAACTTTTCTGCATCTTGTTTAGATGCAATAGTAGTATAAATAATAGAAATTTTGTTAGGCATTATTTTATTTTACTAGTATTGATATCATAAGGTCAAAATAATAATTTATTAAAAACACACAAAATCAAACTAACTAAATAGTAATTGCTTTGAATCTTTTACTATGCCAATAATAAACGTTATTATTAAATTTTTATAATTTTTATCATTATGTCAGTTGCGGGTCTAAAAATGATTACTAATAAAGCTTTAGTAGCAGTTAAGAAAGTAATAAATCCTTATGTGCCAATTAAAGTTAAAGAAGATTTTTCTGGGGTTGTTACTGCTAATGTTAGAACATCCATGAATCCCTTTGATGAAATTGCTTTAGATGAAGCAAGAAGATTAAAAGAACAAGGGATATTGCAATCTATTGTTGCAGTATCTATAGGGGATAATTGCCAAGAAGTGTTATTGCAAGCATTAGCTAGCGGTGCCGATCGAGCTGTTTTTATTAAAACAGAACAAAATTTAACCCCATTAAATATTGCAAAAATTTTAAAATATTTTAGTTTAGAAAATCAAATTAATATAGTTTTTTTAGGTAAACAAGCAATTGATGATGATTGTAATCAAACAGGCCAAATGTTGGCGGGTTTGTTAAATTGGCCACAGGCATGTTTTGTTTCGAAAATTATTGCTAATAAAGATCAAATAACCCAAATCGCAATAGAGCGAGAAATAAATAATGGAATCGAAAAACTACAAATAACCTTACCGGTAGTTATTACTATTTTAGATCAAAAATCTAATGAGCCTAGATATATATCTTTACCTAACTTGATGCAAGCTAAAAAGAAAGTTATAGAAGTTATTGTATTGCAAGATTTACCTTTAAATTTATCTTTAGATAATACCCAAGTATTAAGAACTTGTTTAAAACCTAAAAGATCTACAGGAATTAAGGTATCTAATGTTATTGAATTAATTAATAAATTAAAAAATGAAGATAAAGTGCTTAGATAAGGTTTTTTAGATGAATGCGTTAATAATAGCAGAATACGATAACGAAGAGCTGCATCCAGCAACTATATCTGCTATAAATGCGGCTAGTAACGTAGCGGATTATATAACGGTGTTAGTTATTGGGGTCAATTGTAGAGCTATTGCAATGGAGGCATCTTTAATTCAAGCTGTTACCAAAGTTTTGCATGTTGATCATAAAAATTATACATATTTATGTGCAGAAAATGTTGCTTCTGTAATTTTAACAATTATTGCCAATAATCAAAATTACTATAAGTATATAATATGTGGGGCTACGGTATTTGGTAAAAATATTTTACCAAGAATAGCCGCTTGTCTAGATGTAGAACAAATATCAGAAGTAACTAAAATTATTTCGCAAGATACTTTTGAACGTTTTATATATTCAGGTGACGTAATACAAACAGTTAAATTATTATGCGATATTAAATGTTTAACTGTTCGAGTTGGGTATTTTGAGAATAAATTAATTAAAAATATTAATACAGCAGCCCCTATAGAGCAATTAAATATTATTATTAATTTGCCTGATCAAATAAAGTTCTTAGAATTTATTAAATCTAATCAAAAATTAGAGTTAACAAATTCTAAAATAGTAGTAGCGGGTGGGCGTGGTTTACAAAGTAAAAGTAATTTTGCGTTAATCGAACAATTAGCATATAAATTAAATGCTGCAATTGGAGCCACTAGAACGGCAATAAATTCTGGTTTTGCTCCTAACGAGTTGCAAATTGGTTGTAGCGGTAAAACCATAGCTCCAGATTTATATATTGCCATTGGTATTTCTGGGGCTATTCAACATCTTGCTGGGGTTAAGGATAGTAAGATTATTGTGGCTATTAATACAGATGAAAATGCTCCAATTTTTAGTATTGCAAATTATAAAATGGTAGGGGATTTGTTTAAAATTGTTCCAGAATTGATTGCGGCACTTTAAATGGTATACTCTTTAAGAGTTGAGTGCTAAACCTCAGTATGTTTAGTTTAAAAAGTAAATTGTAACAAGAGAAATTATTATGTACCCAGAAAATAGTTTAATTTCAAGTTTTGATCCAGATTTATGGCAAGCAGTTAATAATGAAACTATACGTCAAGAACAACATATTGAATTAATAGCTTCTGAAAATTATGTAAGTCCAGGGGTATTAGCATTGCAAGGATCAATATTAACTAATAAATATGCTGAGGGCTATCCAGGTAAGCGTTATTATGGCGGGTGCCAGTTTGTAGATGCAGTGGAAAATTTAGCTATAGACAGAGTTAAAACACTTTTTAAAGCTGATTATGCTAATGTTCAACCGCATTCCGGTTCTCAGGCTAATTGTGCAGCAATATTGGCATTGGTAAAGCCAGGCGATACTATTTTAGGTATGAGCTTAGATCAGGGTGGGCATTTAACCCACGGGGCTAAAGTTAGTTTTTCTGGACAACTGTTTAATGCCATACCTTATGGTATTTTACCGACAACTGGGGAATTAGATTATAACCAAGTATTAGATTTAGCTAAACAGCATAAACCGAAATTAATTATTGCTGGATTTTCTGCATATTCTAGAATTGTTGATTGGAGCAAATTTAGAGAGATAGCAGATTTGGTAGGCGCCTATCTTTTAGTTGATATTGCTCATGTTGCTGGATTAATTGCAGCTGGTCTGTATCCTTCCCCTATTAATGTAGCTGATGTAGTAACTAGTACCACCCATAAAACTTTAAGAGGTCCAAGGGGGGGGCTTATTTTAGCAAGATCTAATCCAACTATTGAGAAAAAACTTAATTCTGCGATTTTTCCTGGTATACAAGGGGGAGCCTTAATGCATGTAATAGCTGCTAAAGCTTTAGCGTTTAAAGAAGCTTTATTGCCAGAATTTACCCAATATTGTCAGCAAATAATTGATAATGCTAGAAGTATGTCTAAAGTGATGTTAAATCGTGGGTACGAAGTATTATCTGGTGGAACAGATAATCATATGTTTTTATTAAATTTACTTAAAACTAATAAAGATCTTAGTGGTCAAGATGCTAGTAATATATTAGGTTTAGCAAATATTACTGTTAATAAAAATTCTGTACCGCACGATCCTCGTTCGCCAATGTTAACTAGCGGGATCCGAATTGGGACGCCTGCTATTACTACTCGTGGGTTTAAAAGTAATCAGGCTAATAGTGTTGCCAATTGGATTGCAGATCTCTTAGATGATTTAAGTACTCAAAATAAAATTTCTGAAATCAAACAAGCAGTATTAGAATTATGTAAAAAATTTCCAGTATATGCTGCTAGTCAAACATTAATATCGGAATAATAATTATGCAATGTCCATTTTGTCATGCTGCAGATACTAAAGTAACTGATTCTAGATTAGTAGGAGAAGGACAGCAAGTTAGAAGAAGGAGAGAATGTATCGTATGTGCTGAGCGTTTTACTACGTATGAAATAGTAGAATTATCTCTTCCTAGACTAATTAAAAAAGATGGTCGTTATGTACAATTTGAAGAAGAAAAGTTGCGGGCTGGTATTTTACGTGCATTAGAAAAAAGACCTATTCCTTTAGCTAGAATAGATGAAGTAATTAATAAAATTTTATCAAAATTAAGAGGTTCTACCGAGCGAGAAATAACAACTAAATTATTAGGAGAGTGGGTGATGTTAGAACTTAAAAGTTTAGATGAAGTTGCATATTTACGTTTTGCATCAGTATACGGATGTTTTTCTACAGTCGATCAATTTAAAGCAGTTATAGAAAATTTGCAACAAAAATGAAAAATCATAAGATAGGCTTTAAAAAAAAATCTAATGCTAGACGATTTGCTATGCAGGCTTTGTATGGCTGGATGATCTCTAACAATGATCTTTTATCAATAGAGAGTCATTATTTACAAGAACGTAATCCCAAAAATTTTGACGTAGATTATTTTAGAGTGCTATTACACGATGTTCCTCAAAAGCAGCCTCAACTTGATCAAGAAATTATTAAATATAGTAATAGAACTATAGATCAATTAGATCCTATAGAACTTAGTATTTTGCGGATTGCTAGCTACGAATTAATTTTTTGTGATACCCCATTTAAAGTAGTAATTAGCGAAGCATTAGAATTAGCCAGTATGTTTGGTAGTGAAACTAGCTACAAATTTATAAATGCTGTTTTAGATCGGTTAGCTAAAGCTAGAAAAAACTGATTTTTATGCTATTGTTTATTTATATGCCTAAATAATATGGGTATCTATGAATAATGAATACAAAAAATTCTTTAATAACAGTAGTTATATTAGTTTTTTTTATAACTGTTGATTTGGCATACGCTAAAGGGCAGCAGCAAGTAGATCCTACTATGCCAAAGAATTTTAGAAATAGTCCTAATGAAAACGATCGAAATATTGGTAACGTAGAGTCTGAGCAGGGAGGAAACTTAGTTTTAACAGCGATTTTAATTAATCCAAATAATAGTAGCGCTATTATTAATAATAAAATAGTACGTGAGAAAGACCAAATAGCTAGATATGAAGTAATAAAGATCGAAAGTAATAAAGTGATTTTAAAAAAAATTGTTAGTGAGGCGGAACTTGAACCAGAAAAAGCCATAGAAATTAAATTGCCGGCCATAAGTATAAAAAAATAATAATAAAAAAATAATAATAAAAAATATGCTTAAAAAATTTTTATCTTTAACCTTATCGATATTGGTTACTGCTTGCAGTACTTCCGCTAAATATGGCACGGTATTAGATACTACTAAGCCTGAATTTAAACAAGAATTTAGTCCAGATAAATTACGTCCAATTACTAAAGTTCCTAATAGTGTGGTTAATCTTTTGCTACCAAAAATTAATAATATGGAATTGGCCGAGTCTAATACAAATAATCAGGTAGAGAAAAAATTTAATATTATTGCAGATAATGCCGTAGCTAAATCTTTTTTTTTAGAATTAGTCGATGGAACACAATTTAATATAGTAGTACATCCAGAAGTACAAGGAACTATATCTCTTGCGTTAAAAAATGTGACTATTAATGATGTATTAGAAGCAGTACAAAAAATTTATGGATATGGATTTGAATATTCTCCTCAATCAGTAAGAATTTTTCCAGTAAGCCTGCAAACCAGGGTGTTTAAATTAAATTATCTTGATCTAGTAAGAGCCGGGAATTCTTCCACCACTATTACCGGTGCTAGTGCTAGTTTTACTAGTGGTGGTAATAGTAACACTAGCAGTAATAGTAGCTCTAGTAGTTCTAGCAACACTAACAATAGCGCTAACAATAACAATAATAGCGGTATAGATTCTATAACTAGTAAAGTATCAACGACTAGCAGTACAGATTTATGGGAGCAATTGTTAAAATCTTTGCAGGCTATGGTAGGGGTTGGAGCTTCCAAAGTTGGTGAAGGTAAAAATGTAGCTATTAATAAAATGGCCGGTATGATTGTAGTTACCGCGTATCCAAACGAGTTACAAAAAGTAGAGCAGTTTTTAATAGATACAGAAAGAACATTAAATCGACAAGTAATGTTGGAAGCTAAAGTACTAGAAGTAGATTTAAATGATGGTTATAGATCTGGCATTAACTGGGCGTTATTAAATGATCATTTGCAAGCGGCACAAATGGGTAACGATTTAAATAATGCACAGGATGTATCGGTTAGCTCTTCTATAGAAGATGTGACAGCGTCATCTACTGGTACTGGCACTGTAGATCTTAGTACTGGGTTAAAACATTTAGCACCTAAAGTATCTACTAGCTTAACTAGTTTTGGTGGGTTATTAAGTTTAGGTCTTAATTATAAAAAATTAGCAACTTTTGTAGAATTATTAGCAGCGCAAGGGAATGTGCAAGTATTATCTAGCCCAAGAATTACGACTAGTAATAATCAAAAAGCTTTAATTAAAGTAGGTAATGATGCTTATTTTATTACTAATATTTCAACGTCAACGACCACGGCAGTTGGTACTACGGCAGGTTCAGGTTCTAATTCGGCAACGTCTACTCCAAGTGTTACTTTAAATCCATTTTTTTCTGGAATTGCGTTAGATGTTACCCCACAAATTGGTGATGACGATATAATTTTACACATCCATCCAACTGTTAGTATTGTTGATTCTAATCCAACCCCTATACCTGGTATTTCGGTTAATACGGCAGGGCAAGCAACTACTGGTAATGTAAATTTAGCGAAAAGTACCGTGCGCGAATCAGATAGCATTGTGCGTGCTAAAAATGGTCAATTAATTGTTATCGGTGGGTTAATGCAAGATAAAACAGCAGAATTAATTACTGGTATTCCATTTTTAAAAGATATCCCATTTTTGGGTACAGTATTTAGACATACTAGACAACAAGCGACTAAAAGTGAATTAGTTATTTTGTTAAGACCAATAATTTTGGATGATTATAAAATAAAAACCCAAGTACAAAGTAGTTACGATAGATTACATAAATTAGATCAAGGTTTTCATGTGGGAGGTAATGCCAAATGGTATGGCAATTTGGGCGAAACTCAATAATTGTAACTTTGTTTATTGTAGCTAATTTAGTAAACGTAGTGTTTGCAGAAGATCTTTTTGCCGAAAATAATATAAATGATTTGCTGCCTATAAAAAACCACACAAAAGAACATAAACAAGACCATATTATTAAAGAAGAGCTGCCATTATCATCAGAAGAACAGGCATCTATTAATTATGCTAAGGGAATGGAATTATTAAAAAAATCGCAAGAAGTAGAAGCTGCTGTGTTATTTAAAAAAATATTAGAAGAACTTCCAAAATACCATAAAGCTAGAATACAACTAATACAATTATATCAAAAAATTGGTTGGTTAGATGAGGTGGAAAAGTTATTACAAGCTGGATTAGATTTAGTACCAGATCATGAGGATTTTATTAAAAACTTAGCTTTTATTTATAATCAAAAAAGCCAACCAAGAAAAGCTTTGTCTATTTTGCTTACTATGCCAGAACAAAATTCCCAACAAATAGATTATATATCGCTATTAGCTTTATCTTATTTAAATGTTGATCAAGCGGATATGGCAGAAAAGTATTATCAACAGCTATTAACATTTAATAAAGAAAACCCTATTTGGTGGCTAGGTTTAGCTGTTGCTCAAGATGCTAGCGGTAAATATAAAAATGCAATAACAAGCTTTAATCAAGCTAAAAATCTAAGCAGATTTAATGCTGAAACTTTAGATTATATTAATAATAAATTAGAACAAATTAAACAGTATTATTAAAAATATGGCTATTAACAAGAATAAAATAAAAATTGGTGACTTGTTAGTAAAAGCAAAAATAATTACCGATGAGCAGTTAAAACAAGCTTTAACAATTCAAAAAGAAAAAGGTGGTAGATTAGGTTCAGTAATTGTTAATATGGGTTTTGTTACCGAAGAAGTATTATTAAATACTTTAACTAGACAATTAGGAGTACCATTTTTAGATTTAACTCAATATAGCGTTGATGCTGACGTAGTAAGAAAGATCCCGGAGAGAATTGCTAGACGATTTAGAGTTTTAGCTATAGATCAAAAAGATAATAAATATATGGTTGGTATGGTGGAGCCAACAGATGTCTTAGCTTTAGATCAAGTAATTAAAATTTTAGGTGGTTCGGTACAGGTTGTATTAGTAAAAGAATCTAGTTTAGTAAATATTATTGATCATGTGTATCGTCGTACCGAAGATATAGTATCGTTTGCTAAAGAATTAAAAGAAGAATTAAGCAAAGAAAAAATAGCTTATGAATCTACAGAAGAAAATGCAATTGGGGACGATGCATCACCAGTTGCTAGATTGTTGGACTCCATTTTTGAAGATGCAATGCAAGTTGGTGCGTCTGATATACACATTGAACCAGAAATCAATTTAGTTAGAATTAGACAGCGTGTAGATGGTTTGTTGCAAGAAAGTATTATAGAAGGTAGGCAAATTGCGGATTCTTTAATTTTACGAATTAAATTATTAGCAAGATTGAATATTTCTGAAAAACGTATACCGCAAGATGGTAAATTTCGTATAAAAGTTAAAGGGCATTTATTAGATATTCGTACCGCTACAATGCCGGTTAGATATGGGGAAACCGCAGTGTTACGCATCTTAGATCAATCTACTGGTATTTTACAAATTAATCAATTAGGTATGCGGGAAGATGTTTTAGATCGAATTTTATTTCATATTTGTCGGCCTAATGGTTTAATACTAGTAACAGGCCCTACTGGCAGTGGTAAAACTACAACTTTATATGCTATTTTACACGAATTAAACACTAAAGAAAAAAAGATTATAACTATAGAGGATCCGGTAGAATATTCTTTAGATAGAATAAGTCAAGTGCAAGTTAATGCTGGTATTGGGTTAACTTTTGCAAGAATTTTACGAACCGCATTACGTCAAGATCCAGAAATAATTATGGTTGGTGAAATGCGGGATGAAGAAACCGCCCAAATTGGCTTACGTGCGGCCATGACAGGCCATTTGGTTTTAACAACATTACATACTAATGATGCAATTAGCTCTGCTACTCGATTAATTGATATGGGAATAGAAGGATATTTAGTCGCGGCTTCTTTACGAATAATTATAGCACAGCGTTTATTAAGAAAGATTTGTAATTCCTGTAGACAAACTGAAGAAATAACTATTGATAAACAAGAAGTATTAAAAGCTTTAATTGGTAAAATTGAACCTGGCTGGAAATTCCAAAAGGGCAAAGGTTGTTCTCATTGTAACCAAACTGGATATAAAGGACGAGTGTCGGTTCACGAGCTATTAGAGATGAATTTTGCTTTAGCTAATTCGTTACGAGATAGTAATACTACCTTGTTTACCGAAACTGCATTAAAACAAAAAAATTTTAGGCCGTTAGCTATGAATATACTAGACTATTGTTTACAAGGTATAACAACTTTAGAAGAAATGTTTCGTATAGCTGGTGAAGTTTCTGATATTATTAAAGTAAGTGAAGATATTAAAATTAATATTGAAGATCAACCTTTAGCACAGGAATAATAGTCTATGATGCATTTTGTTTATACTGGTAAAGATGTGCTTGGTGCTAATGTGCATGGTAAGATTAAAGCTACCAATCGTGAAGCAGTTCAAGAGTTTCTTAGCAAAAACAATATAACGCCAATAGAAATTGATATTGACGATCAATCTCCAAGTTTAATAGATAGGTTGAATGTTTTTAACAATCCTACGACAATAGATTTGCTAATTTTTTCTAGGCAAATGTATGCTCTTTTAAAGGCAGGCGTGCCGATTATTAGATCAATAAATATAGTTAGTGATAGTTGTCAAAATCCAAAATTAAAGACTACTTTATCGAATATCGCAGCTAGATTAGAAGCTGGATATGCATTAGCTGTTTCTATTAGTAAATATCATAAATTTTTCCCTAGATTAATGGGGCCATTAATTAATATGGGCGAACAAACTGGAACTTTAGACGATACGTTTAGGCAAATCGGAATTTATTTAGAAAAAGAACGAGACACTAAAAAACGGGTAAAAATAGCTACTAGATATCCGATATTAGTGCTTACTGCTATTACTATTGCATTTGTTATCGTAAATGTATTTGTTGTTCCGGCTTTTGCTAGATTTTTTGCTAGTTTTCATGTTACTTTGCCATTGCCAACTCGAATTTTAATAGCTACTTCTAACTTTTTTGTACATTATTGGTGGCTATTATTGGCAGTCATTATTGGTTCAATATTTGCTTGGATTAGTTATATTAGTACTGTTCCAGGTAGATTAGCTTACGATAGATATAAAATTCATTTACCTTTAATTGGTAGTATAATAGAAAGATCTTTATTATCTAGATTTACTAGATCTTTTGCGTTATGTTTCAAAAGTGGCATGCCATTATTAGAAGCTATTCAAATTATCGCAACTACTAGCGATAATACTTTTATGGAAAAAAAAATTATTGAGATGAAAGTAAGTATAGAGCACGGTGAATCTATGACTATTGCAGCAAAAAACACTAGTTTGTTTACAAGTTTAGTGTTGCAAATGATTTTAATAGGAGAAGAAAGCGGAGAATTAGATCGATTATTAGATGAAGTTTCTAATTTTTATGAACAAGAATTAGACTATGATTTAAAACAACTTAGCAGTTTAATTGAGCCAATTTTAATAGCAGTTATGGCTGGGATAGTGTTATTACTAGCTTTAGGCATATACCTACCAATGTGGGATTTGGTGAAGGTCGCGGCTCCGCATTAAAGTTGTGAAGATAGCTACGCGATATAGTCTATAATAGTATATATATACAAGTTAGAAGCTTGGATATAATAATGTATATACAAAGATAATATAAACAAATAGGAAAAAACTATAAAGCGATAATTATGGTTTATTGAGATCTAGACGTATGCAGATTAATATTATGAATAGCTGCCATAAGCGACGAGGCTTTACGCTAATAGAATTAGTGATGGTAATTGTCATAATGGGGATCCTTGCTGTTATGGCACTACCTAAGCTAGGTAGCCTCACCGCTCAAGCCAGAAAAGCGGCAGCAGACGCTGCGGCCGGTGGTTTAATGGCTGGAGTTTCTGTTGCCCATGCAGAATGGTTGGCCAATGGTGGTTTGGGAGCTGCTTCTATAACTTTAGAAGGTTCGCAAATAGTTTATATGAACCAATATGGTTGGCCCGAAGATACTGCCGCTCCAGCTTCTGGTACTGCTACTGCTATGAAATGCTTGAATGTATGGAATGGGTTATTTAATAATCCGCCACTTGCTTCTAACTCGGCTACCCAATGTGCGGCTACCTCTGGTTGTATATATGTAGCAGGGATTTCTGGCTCTAGTAGTTGTACTTATACCGATGGTCAAGGTTCTGGAACTGATGTAATTACTTATAATATTCAAACTGGACAAATAGTTGCTCCTTAATAAGGCGTTTACTTTAATAGAGCTTATACTTTCTGTAACAATAACAGCTATTGTTGCTATTAGTGTAGTACCAAGATTTTTGCAAACTAGTCAGTTTCAACAACAAGTTTTTACCCAGCAAGCTGCAAATTCGTTGGCATATGCACAACAACTAGCCATTGGTACCGGGTGTCATATTGCAGCTATAGCTAGTGTTAATACTATTACTTTTAATTTAAGGCAAAATTGTACTAGTGGCTCGTTTAATTATGCCGTGTTTGATCCAAAAAACATTGGCAATTCATTAGTAGTAACTACGCCGTATAATGTAACCATAAGTTCTATTAATTTTCCGATTTATTTTGATAATAATGGTATAGCATATAATGTAAATAGTGGGGCTATAGTTAATGCAACTCTTAGTATTAATGGGATCTTAAGTCAAAGTATTAGTGTTACTGGTGCTACTGGGTTAATTAGTCCATGAGTAAAACATTGAATAATTACAAAAAGATTAAAGCATTATCTTTATTAGAATTGGTATTGTCCATGACAATAGTAAGTATTGCTTTAACTACTGTAGTATTAGTTTTTTTGCAAGTAACATTAGCTCCTCCAGCAATTGTTAATCAACAAGCGTTAAATATAGCAAATGGGTATTTAACAGAGATTTTAAGTAAGACTTTTCCAACCACATTACCTTGTACGGCTCCACCAGCTAGCAGGGCTAATTATACTAGTGTTTGCAATTATAATAATTTAATAGATATTGGTGCAAAAGATAATCAAGGTAATTTAATTTTAGGAATGGGGGCATTTAATGTTGCTGTATCATTAGATACAAGCGCTGCTAATTTAGGTGGATTAATTGCTGGCACACAAATAATTAGAGTAGATGTGGTAGTAACTAATCCGAAACAATTAAATTCTAAACTTATTATTAGTGCGTACAAAGGTAAACATTAATATGATTAAATATTTTAAAAGCGCTGGATTTAGTTTTTTAGAGGCAACATTAACCATAATAATAACATCTATAGTATTTATAATTGGTGGATTATTTATGGATAAGCCGATTTTATTATATACTCAGATGTCGCAGCAGGCTAATGCTACTTCTCAATTAACAGTAGGATTAGGGATGATAGGTAACGATTTTTCGCAATATGCAGGTGGTATTAGTATATATAGTAATGCTGCTAATACGTTATCGTTACAATTTAATGTGCCTAATAATATAACAGTTACTTATACTTGCAATCTTAATTATGGTACAGTTTATCGACAAACTAGTACTCAAGGTTCCCAGGCGCTATTAAATAATGTTAGTAGTTGTATTTTTAAAAATAATATTTCTAGTGATGGGAAAACAATGTTTTTAAATATCAGATTAGTTATTAATCAAAATAATGCACCAATAGCCTTATCGGAGATATTTAGTGCGCCAAGTGTATAAATTATATAAACTTTCTGGATTTTCGATTATAGCTGCTATTTTTATTTTAGTAATATTATCTTTAGTAGCTACATTTTTAGCAAATTTATTTGTTACTACTCAAGCTAGTAATAATATATTATTATCAGGACGAAGGGCATATTTTGCAGCTACTAGTGGATTAGAGTGGGGATTAACTACAGTGGCTGCCAACCCAACTGGATCTTGCCCAGTTACTACTAGTATTAATATTAGCCAGGGCGGGCTATTAGGATTTACAGCTATAGTGTCTTGTACTAAATCTGGTACTACCTTTACTATAACTTCCGTAGCTAGTAAAGGTACTTTTGGTACTTTTGGATATGTTACTAGAACTGTAGTTGGAACTTATGGATAACATATTAATATTAATCAAGGTGGATTATTGGGTTATACTGTGGTAGTGTACTAAATCTGGTAATTCTTTTACTATAACTTTTAAAATTTAAAACAATTAATTATGACTATAGAAAAAATTAATATTCAACCTTTACTAAAAGCGTTTAATAAATTTGAAACATTTAGATTAAATTCTAATACGGAACAGGAACAAGCAGGTACTATTCAAGCATTTGAATATTGCTTTGAACTTGTATGGAAAATTATGAAACGATTACTTGAACAAAGAGGACGGATTGCTAATTCTCCCAAGGAAGTATTTCGTATGGCTGCATTAGAAAATTTTATTGAAGATCCTGAAATATGGTTTGAATTTTTAAAAAAAAGGAATATTACTGTGCATACATATGAAGAAAAAGAAGCAAAGGAAGTACTTACAGTGTTACCAAGTTTTTCTAATGAAGTAAAAAAATTCTTAGGGATAATCGATCATTAAATAATCATGAATATAGAGCCAAAACATTATAAAATAATAAAAGAAATCTTAAATAAATATCCATATACTTTTTATGCTTTTGGTTCGCGCGCTAAAGGTAATCCTAAAAAACTTTCTGATTTAGATTTATGTTTTTTTGAAAATATTCCTTGGAATGTACAAGCTCATATTGAAGAAGATTTTGAACTTTCTGATTTGCCATACAAAGTAGATCTGGTAAATTGGAATTCTTGTGATGCTGATTTTAAAAAATTAATTAAAAACGATTTGATTTGTATACAACATGGTCCAGATGAACAATCGATCAAATAAGGGAAGGGGATCTTTAATGGGAAAGCTATGTACATATGTAAGAAGTCAACAAAGAGCAGGCGGTAAGTTAAGTACTGCTAGCATAATTATAGTTACCTTATTTGGATGTACTTCTAATATCAACCATTTTAATAACCAATTTAAATTTAATACAGAACAACTTGGGGTTTTAAAAAACCAGCTTGATAATTGGAGATTACAAGGCAAAATTAGTTGGCATCAGAAGCAACCTAATCAATCGGTTATTTGCTATGTAGATTGGCAAAAAAATAATAAAAAATCTAGAATTGATTTTCGTAGTATTATGAATATAAAAAGCGTGAGTATAGAAAGCGAGAATAATAAAATTAAAGTTATAAGTAGTAGCGATAATATTAGTGAAGTACAAAAAGATGTAGACGCTATGTCAAAGGCTATATCATTAAATTTAAATAATTTAAATTATTGGTTATTGGGAGTTCCTAATCCAAAACATGAATATTTTTTACTTAAAGATGGATTTAAGCAGCAAAATTGGCATATTATTTATTTAAAATATAAAACTCAAGGTGGGGTTATATTGCCAGATAAAATTCTTATGAGAAATATTAATTCACAAACTGTTATTAAAATAGCTATTAGTTCTTTTTTTGCGGTAAATAAACGTGAGTCTCCTAGCAAATAATTTTTTGATCATCAATAGCTTTACGGAAAGTTTTTCCAAGATAGATAGCAACGATAAACCATAATATTAACAATGGAAATCCATAAGCTCCACTTAACATAAGATAATAAGTTTTTCCGGATATTGTGCCAAAAGAGTTTTGTAATGGTTTAAGCAGCATATTGAATAAAGAACCAGTCTCTTTTGCTACTCTAGAGCCAAAAGTTTCAATCCAGGCTTGCGCTTTAAATCGAGCATCTTTAGTGGTAGGGATGTAAAGCTGTTTTAAAGATGGTTGATTTAATGCATAATTAGCTGCCTTTGCTCCAACCATTAAAGAGAATAAAAATGATAATGAATCGATTGTCAAGAAACCAAATAAAGACAATCCTACAATAATTGGCATAATGGCAAGAGCGACACTTATACCAAGAAATCTAGTAATATTGCTTATTCCAAGAAGTAAGCAGATTACAGAGACTATATTTACGCTAGATCCATAAATGCTAAGATAATGGCTTAGCGCTACTCCGGTATATTTGGTTCCTGCTGCTAGTTTAAAATTGAAATCAAAAATTGTTATAATTATTTCGTAAATAAAAATTGCTGTAAATATTCCCATAAGATATCTAGTAGATAATAGAAGTTTTAAGCCATCAAAAAAACCTGGTTCTTCTTTTTTTTCTTTTTTCTGGTTAGTAGTTTCGCTAAAAGATATAAGAAGATGCTTTGGTGTAGCTTTTAAAAAATATATAAATAAAGGGATAATCATAAGAGTAAGGATCCCTAAAATAAAGATAGAAAGCATATCTGTTGTTAATCCAAGGCGATGTGGGAGCCCTGCAATACTATAAGGACAAATAACTCCCCCTAGCTGTCCAACAGCATATACTAAAGAAAATCCTTTTCTTGCTGAGGTTGGTTCGGTTGTATCGGTTGAAAAAGCCCAAAAAAGTGCCGGGAAAAGAGAGCCAAAACTTTCAACAAATAAGTACCAAACATAGCCTAAAATTTTAGTTGCAATAAAACAGATAGATGAACGAGTAGCGATCTCTTCTGATGGTGCTTGAGCAAAGGCAAATATAGCACTAAAACATAAGGTGCTAATGCCATAAAAAGCTGGCAGGATTATAAGCATTTTTTCTCTAGATGTACGCTCTAAAAGTTTTGTATAACAGATTACTAGAGGGAGCAAAGCTAATACGGAAATTGTTTTAGCATAAGGAAGGTGCATCTTGTCAACTAATTGAATAAATAGAGAGTCTTTTAGCGATCTTAATGTCCAATAAACACCAATGATAAATGCAAATATTAGCCCCATGCGCAAGAATTTCTTGAATTCTTCTATTTCGAATGTGCCAAAATTGAAGCGGCAGATCCAAATAAAAAATTGCAAAATTTTATTGTTCTGCGTCATTAAAATCATCTCTCCTGGTTTTTTACTATAGGATAAACATTATAATCTTATAAGTATTTAAATAAAGAGAAATTTTAGCGGAAACACTTGTATATTAGCATTTTAAAGCTTTTTATTAGGTAAATCAGTAATAGTACCAGAAAATAATTCTGCAGCTTGACAGATAGTTTCTGATAATGTTGGATGTGGGTGAATAATAGAGCCTAGATCTTCTGCATTTGCACCCATTTCCATAGCAACTGCTATTTCGGCAATTAATTCGCTAGCACCCATCCCCACAATGCCTCCGCCTAAAATTTGCTTAGTAGTTGGGTTAAATAAAATTTTAGTAGAGCCTTCTGAACGGCCAATTGCTAAGGCGCGGCCACTAGCTGCCCAAGGAAATATGGCTTTATCGTATTGGGTATTTTGTAATTTGCATTGTTCTTCTGTTAGCCCTACCCACGCAATTTCAGGATCAGTATAAGCTACGCTAGGTATAATTTTAGTGTCAAAGTAATGTTGTTTACCGCAAATAACTTCTGCTGCAATTTTGCCTTCTGGAATTGCTTTATGGGCTAACATCGGTTGTCCTACAACATCGCCAATTGCAAAAATATGTGGAATATTAGTATGTAATTGTTTATCAACAATAATAAAACCTCGATTATCGATAGCCAAGCCTATTTTATCTGCTTGGATCCGATCTGAATTAGGGCGTCTACCAACGGCACATAGGATTTTGTCATATTTTAAATGTTCAGAGTGTTCTCCAGTAAATTTCACTTCTAAATATTTATTATTAACAGTTACTGTTTCAACTTTAGTGTTTAAAAAAATCTTATCAAATTTGAGTTTTATATGTTTTTGCCAAATTTCGACTAAGTCAAGATCTGCCCCAGGCAATAGTTGTTTAGTTAATTCTACTACGCTTACTTTAGAACCTAAGGCACTATACACAGTGCCTAGCTCCATGCCAATAATACCTCCGCCAATAATTAATAATTTATCTGGAATGTCCTCTAAAGCTAATGCTTTGGTGGAATCCATAATTTTTGGATCGTTTGGTAAATTTGGTAATTGTATTGGTCTAGAGCCAACTGCTATAATTGCTTGTTCAAAATTAATTTGAGCAATAATGTTTTTACCATTATCGGTTACTTGTACAGAATTACTATTAATAAATTCTCCATGTCCAGTTACAACTTCTACTTTTCTTTGCTTAGCTAAAGATTTTAATCCAGTTGTTAATTTATTAATAGTTTTAGTTGTTACCCAATTGCGTAATGCAGATAAATCTATTGTTGGTGGGGTGAAGTGGATCCCTCGATTAGTTAATTCTTTTGCTTCCTCTAAAATTTGTGCTACATGTAATAAAGCTTTAGAAGGGATACAGCCAACATTTAAGCATACTCCGCCTAATTGTTCATAGTATTCTAACAATACTACTTTTTTACCTAAATCTGCAGCTCTAAATGCAGCAGTATATCCGCCAGGACCTGATCCTATTACTAGTACTTGAGTATTAATTGGAGTATTCATAATTTTTAATATGCGCTAAATCGGTTAACTGTTCAACAATAAATTTACTAAATTTAGCTGCTTCTGCTCCATCTATTACTCGATGATCATAAGATATTGCTAATGGTAATATTAATCTTGGATATAATTCGCCATTAATATAAGTTGGTTTAAGTTGAGCTTTAGATACTCCTAAAATTGCAACTTCTGGAGCGTTTATAATTGGAGTGAACCCTACGCCACCAATACCACCTAAACTAGAAATGGTAAAACTACCACCTTGAATATCGTTAGCCACTAATTTGCCATCTCTAGCTTTTTGGCTAAGCATAGTTAATTCTTCTGCCAATTTAAATAGATTTTTTTGGTCGGTATTTTTTACTATTGGAACAACTAAACCTTGGTTAGTATCGACAGCAATACCGATATTATAATACTTTTTAATAATTAAATTTTCGCCATCTAAAGCTAATGAGCTATTAAATAACGGAAAATTTTTTAGTCCATTAGTAATAGCTTTAATAAAAAAAGTAAGTAAAGTTAATTTTACACCTTGCTGTTTAGCTACTTCTTGTTGTTGTTTACGAAAATTTTCTAATTCTGTAATATCTGCTTCCTCAAAATGAGTAACATGAGGAATGGTGATCCAATTGCGATGCAAACTTTGGCCTGATTTTTTTTTAATCCTAGATAATGGTTGGTGGGATATTTCTCCCCATTTGCTAAAATCAATATTTAAATTAGAAGAATTATTTGTTCCAATTGGTAAGCCAGTTTTAAAAAGATCATTAACATGTTTTTTTACGTCATGTTCAACTATCCTGCCATGTTTACCTGTTCCAGAAATATTTTCTAAATTTACTCCTAACTCTCTAGCAAATTTACGAATGCTAGGACTAGCATGAGCAACAGAAGAGCTTGAAGTTATATTTGTAGAATTTATAGTTGGTATATTATTAGTGTTTTCTGTGATTTTGTTGGAATTTACAGGTAGATTTTCTTGCTTGGTTGTTATCGATGATGTAACTGTTGCAATTAAATTACCCTTAGAAACTTTATCACCTTTTTTTACATGAAGTTCTACAATAGTTAAATCGTAAGGAGCTGGAATATCCATAGTAGCTTTATCGGTTTCTAAAGTAATAATGGTATCTTCTTTAGCAAGATTATTTCCGATTTTAGCTATAACGTCTATAACTTCTACTCCAGTATAATCACCAATATCTGGTACTAAAATTTGTTGGTTCATATTGCCTCTATTAATGCTAAATGTTTTTCGTCCTGTAAAAGATCTGCATTTAATTTACCGTCTTCTATTAATCCTTTTATGGCCGCCATTACTATATGATGACGACTTACTTTAAAAAATTTACGTAAATTTTCTCTAGTATCACTACGACCAAAGCCATCAGTTCCCAAGACAATATAACGATTTGGTATAAATTCTCTTATTTGATCTGCAAATTGTTTTATATAATCAGTAGCTGCAATTACTGGGCCTTTAGTATTACCAAGACATTTTACTATATGTGGAATTTTTTTAGGTTCATAAGTTTTATTAAATAAATTATTAGTTCTAATTTCTCTAGCCTCTTTAGCTAATAAATTAAAACTAGTTGCCGACCAAATGTTAGCAGAAATTTTCCATTCTTTATTTAAAATTTCTTGGGCAGCGATTACTTCGTTTAAAATAGCACCAGATCCTAATAGTTGTACTTGTAATTCATATTGATTATCTTCTTGTAATAAATATAAACCATTAATAATATCGGATTTTATATCTGGTTTATTTGGCATTGGGAGTTGATTATAATTCTCGTTCATAATGGTAATATAATAAAAAACATCTTCTTGATGTTGTAACATTTTTTCTAAACCATCTTGAATAATTATTGCTAATTCATAGAAAAAAGTAGGATCGTAGCTTAAACAATTTGGGATAGTTCCGGCAAAAACATGACTATGGCCATCGCAGTGTTGTAGTCCTTCCCCACTTAAGGTGGTGCGACCAGAAGTTGCTCCAATTAAAAATCCACGTGCTCGCATGTCGGCCGCTGCCCAAATTAAATCTGCAATTCTTTGAAAACCGAACATTGAGTAATAAATATAAAATGGTACCATAATACGGTTATGGTTACTGTAAGAAGTAGCTGCGGCTAACCATGAACAAAATGCTCCAGCTTCGGTGATCCCTTCTTCTAGAACTTGTCCATTTTTTTCTTCTCTGTAAAACATGACCTGATCGGCATCAACAGGCTTATACTGCTGTCCAAACGGAGTATAAATACTAAATTGTCTAAAAAATCCTTCCATACCAAAAGTTCTAGCTTCATCCGCTACAATTGGTACTATATATTTACCGATATCTGGATCTTTGCATAAAAAATTTAAAATTCTAACCATAGCCATGGTAGTAGAAATAGTGCGATTGGCGCTATTTTGTAGATGATCTGCTAATAATTCTGGAGAAATTTTTAAACTTTCTGATGCTAATGTACGTCTTTTAGGTAAACTTCCTCCTAAAAGACGACGTTTTTCTTGTAAATAAGTTAATTCTTGGCTATTAGCGGGAAAATTATAAAACTCTAAATTTTCTAATTGTTGATCTGTAAGCGGTAAGCCGAATCTATTTTTAAATGCTACTAAATGTTCTGGTTTTAATTTTTTAGCACTATGTGCGGTATTTAGTCCTTCCCCGGCTGAGCCTAGTCCATAGCCTTTAACTGTTTTAGTTAAAATAACGGTTGGTTGGTATTTATGTGTGCTTGCTAAACGATATGCTTGATATACTTTGTTAAAATCGTGACCGCCAAATTTTAGTTCAGATAAATCATTGTCTGATAAATTAGCAACTAATTTTTTTAATTCTGGGTGTTTACCAAAAAAATGCTCCCGTAGATAAGCGCCATCTTTAGTTTTAAACCATTGATATTCGCCATCTATAGTTGTTTCCATGAGCTGTAATAATAGGCCAGAGCTATCTTTAGCTAAGAGTTCTTCCCATTTACTATCCCAAATTACTTTAATAACGTTCCAACCGGCACCTAAAAATTGCGCTTCTAATTCTTGAATAATTTTACCATTTCCACGTACTGGTCCGTCTAAACGTTGTAAATTACAATTAATTACAAAAATTAAATTATCTAATTGTTCTCTAGATGCAATGGATAATGAGCCTAATGATTCTGGTTCGTCCATTTCTCCATCGCCACAAAAACACCAAACTTTTTTGTGAGAAGTTTTTGCTAGGCCTCGTGCTTCTAAATATCGCATAAATCTTGCTTGGTAGATTGCTTGAATTGGTCCGAGCCCCATAGATACAGTTGGAAATTGCCAAAATGATGGCATTAAAAAAGGATGTGGGTAAGAAGACAGCCCAGCAGCCATTGTTTCTTGTCTAAAATTGGTTAATTGTTCTTGGGATAACCTACCTTCTAAAAAAGCCCTAGCATAAATTCCTGGTGACGAGTGTCCTTGCATGAAGATTAAGTCATCACCGTTCCAAAAATGATTAAACCCCACTTCGTAGAGTATTGCAGCAGAAGCATAAGAACTTACATGTCCGCCTAAAGAGCTATCTTTTTTATTAGCTTTAACTACCATAGCCATAGCATTCCAACGAATGGCTGATAAAATGCGTTGTTCTAAATCTAGATTTCCAGGATAAGTAACATCCATATTAGCCGGTATGGTGTTTTTATATTCAGTATTAATAGGAGCAACATTAAAACTATTAGCGTTAGCTAAGGTTGCTTTAAATAATTTACGCAAAATAAATTTAGCCCTCTCGGGGCCTTCAACATTTATTAAAGAATAAAGAGCATTTAGCCATTCTTCTGTTTCAATTGGATTTGAATCGGACATCTTAAATATATAAAATTAAAATATTAACGCAATTAGTATGCAAAAAATTACCCAAGCTATAAATGCGCGTTCCACTAATAATTGGGATTGCTCAATAGTTAAATTTCCCAAGGAAGCATCGCCACAAGCATCTAATAATTCTGGATGAGGCATATTTAAGACCCTAATAACAGCCCTCCAACGAGAAAAGCCTTGCTCAAAGTCTCCAACTAAGCTAAAAATCAATCCAGTTATTCTAGCAGGTAACCACGCAACTATTGTATGCAAATTAAATAAACAATTGCTAATATTTTTTGCATAATAAAGTTCGCTTGCTTGTTCTGCTTTTATTCCACCTAGCATACATAACCAATATAATACCACCCCAATTGGGCCTACAACTACAAACCAGAATAATAAACTAAAATAGTGTTCAAATGAAGAAACAAATACTGATGAATAATTTTTTTTAGCACCAGAATATAAACAATAAGATAATAGTGTTACGTTAAATAAAATTGCTCCTAAATGACCACCAGCATGATAAAATATCATTTGTAATAAAAAAACTATTAAAGACATAGCTATTATTAGTAACAGCGAAAAAGCTATAATTGGAATTTTATTAGCGTTATTTGCCAACATCTGGGCTTTAAATAACAGATCGTCTAACCAATGAGCAGTACAGTTTTGTTGTACTTTTTGAAAAAAAGTATAATTTTTCAAATGTTGGTGTAAAAAATAAACTACAATTAAACTAAGTAATTTGGACATGTATTAGTTACTCCGGGTTCAATAATTACTTTATTTATTAATAATAACATCTGTATAACAATAACATTAAAAAAAATTAAATCAAAATTTGAGCGGTTGTACATAAATTATAATTATATTACATATTTATACATATATTAGTTTAGTTAACATTTTTGTTTAATTTAGGTTAAACAACTTAACTGTTTTTTGCTAATATTAAATATATTCTCATATTATGTAAGAAGGATCTTAAAATTATGTACGAAGAATTAAGACAATTTATAGGCGTATTAGTTCGCACTTCAGAAACAAACAAAGAAAAAAATAAGTTAGCAAATATTCCAAATAAAACGCCCGAACAGTGCGACAACCCGCTTAAGTGGTTAGATGAATTACAAAGCGAAAATGCATTAAAACAAAAATACCAGAATAAATATATTTAAAAAATTACATATGTGGGTCGAAAGTAAAGTAGAATACACTTATTATTCTAGCGCTATGGAATTTATATATAATAATTATGAATGTTATACTAACAATAATTTTTCAACTAAAAAAACAACTACAGAAACAATAAAAAGAATACTATTTCAATTACCATTTAGTGCAACATATGCCGAAATTATTATAGAATTTGCTTACCCTCAAATAGCATCTTTGTTTTGCGAAAAATTTATAAAAGTAAATCCTGGCTATAGACAAGATCTTTCAACACACAATAATACTATTTACTATTACTTAAGTGATAATGAAAAACCGTTCTCAAACATAACGGTTACTTTATCGCAACAAACAACATCAGATTTAGAAAAAATATGTGAATTTTTAGGCCAGCATAGCGTATCTGAGGACATCTTAACAAAAATAAAAGCTAACTCAAGGCAATTAAGTGATTCGGAACAGGAGTTTTACGATGCTTTACCTAGCCTTACTAAAGGCACTTTTCCTAAATTATTAGAACTAGTTGAACAAATAACGAATGGTATTTATAAAGTGCAAGCATTATGGGAATTAGCTGCTGTTTCTTAGCAAGCTAGGTTAGAAGATGAATGGAAAAAAACTTTAGAAAGGATCTCTAACAAAGAAGAAGCGTTATATAAATGCAAAGCTGTTAGTCAATTAACAAATTTTAATTTAACAAAAAAACGCCTTAAAAGAACTATAGATAAATTAGAAACCTGTACATTGCAAGGAGCTAATGATAGTTTATCTAGTAAAAATTTGGATGAACAAAAAAAAGACCTTGCGATAGATATTGGGTTAGCTCTAGAAGCAGGTAGCGTTATAGAGTTGAGAAATACGATATTATCCTATTTAGGTATAGGTAGGCATAGGGCAAAAGAATTTTTTAGAGAATTTTCTTCTAACAATAAATCTGACTCTAAAAAAGGATTTATAAACTTAATGGTAGATACCTTAGTGTACACTAAGGCTATGGCAGAAAGAGAATTAAATATTCAACCAACTCAAGCTTTACCAGGCGTGCATCAAGATAGTAGTGATGGTTCTAGGGTACGAAAAAAGGTTCATTTTTCTTCGTAGGATTTGACATTAAAGTCTAAAAAGCTTAACCTGATGCCTTAATTTTGGGGCGTAGCCAAGCGGTAAGGCACAGGGTTTTGATCCCTGCATACCTAGGTTCGAATCCTAGCGCCCCAGCCAAAAATATTGCTTTAAAAAATAAAATTTAAGAGGTGTTTCTATGACGGTCGCTAGATTTGAATTAACTGCTACTAAACGTGTAGCTACTGGTAAATTAGCCAGTCGTCGGATGCGTCTAAAACAAAATCAAGTTCCAGCAGTATTATATGGTGGAAAAGAAGCCAGTTTATCTATACATTTAGACCATAATAAATTATTACAGGTTTCTGCTCACGAGAAATTTTATTCTCAGATTTTAACTTTAACTATAGATGGTCATAAGCAGAAAGCAGTTCTAAAAGATTTACAACGGCATCCGTTTAAACCGAAAATTCTACATTTAGATTTTCAACGAGTAAAAGAAACTGATGTTTTAACCATGCAAGTACCGTTACATTTTATTGGGTTAGAAAAGTGTCCTGGAGTAAAGTTAGGCGGGGTTGTTAGTCATAATGCTAATTATGTAGAAGTACGTTGTCAAGCACAGTTTTTACCAGAATTTATAGAAGTAGATTTATCTTTATTAGAGCTTGGTCAGATTATACATTTATCGGATTTAAAATTGCCTAATTCAGTAGAAATTCCAGCGTTAATAGCTTACCAAAAGGGTGGAGATAAGGGTTTAAATGCTCCTATTGCTAGTGTTCAAATAATAAAAGAAGTAGTTATTGAGGAAACAGTAGCAGCAGTAGCTACTACTCTGCCTGAAGAAAAAGATGTTAAAGATAAAAAAGATAGTAAAGATGGTAAAGACAGCAAAGATAGTAATAAAGATAAGGCTAAATCAGCACCATCTTCGGATAAAAAAGATAAAAAGTGATCTTAATAGTTGGGCTAGGTAATCCTGGAACAAATTATGCTAATACTAGGCACAACCTTGGGGCAGTGTGGGTTACTAGGTTGTGTAAAAAATATAATGTAGCTTTACAAAACAATTCAAAATTCAACGCTAAAATTGCTAATATTGCTCAAGACGCTTATTGCATGGTATCTAATTCTTATATGAATAATAGTGGTTTCGCAGTACAGAAAGTTTGTCATTATTATAAGCTAGCTGTAACTAATGTTTTAGTGGTGCACGACGAATTAGATTTAGAACCTGGTGATATAAGATTAAAGTTATCTGGTGGGCATGGTGGCCATAATGGTTTAAGGCATATTATAGAGCAATTGCAAAGTAATCATTTTAAGAGACTAAGGATTGGTATTGGACATCCTAAAATCAAGGAACAAGTTACGGATTATGTACTAAATATTCCTACCAAATCTGAGCAATTAAATATAGAACTTGCTATAGAGTATAGTTGGCAAAGCGTTCCAGATTTATTATCTGCTAATTGGCAAAAAGCTATGCAATTTTTACACACACCAAAAATTTCTGGAGAAATATAATGGGATTTAAATGTGGTATTGTAGGGTTACCTAATGTTGGTAAATCTACGTTATTTAATGCTTTAACTAATGCGAGTGTTGCTGCGCAAAATTATCCATTTTGTACTATTGAGCCAAATTTGGGTTTAGTGCCAGTACCAGATCCTAGGTTAGATGTTTTAGCTAAAATTGTTCAACCAGAAAAAGTATTGCCTACTACAGTTGAATTTGTAGATATTGCTGGCCTAGTCAAAGGAGCGGCAACAGGAGAAGGTTTAGGGAATAAGTTTCTATCACATATTAGAGAAGTAGATGCTATTTTACATTTAGTGCGTTGTTTCGAAGATTCAGATATTGTGCATGTTGGTGGGAAAATTGATCCACTATCTGATCTAGAGGTAATAAAAACAGAATTATTATTAGCTGATTTAGATACGGTAGATAAAGCTGTGCGTAAGGCTCAGAAAAATAGCAAAGCAGATAAAAAAGCAAATGCTGATTTAGAATTTTTAAATAACCTAAAAAATCATTTAGATCAAGGGTTAGAGGCTCGTTCAATGGTGGTTACTATAGATTTTATTCCAGTTTTAAATAACCTTCATTTATTAACCAGTAAGCCAATTATGTATGTAGCTAATGTGGACGAAAAAACTGCTAAAGATCAGCAGCATGATGGATATTTGCAAAATATTAATAATCTTGCTGAGAAAAATAAAGTACCATTAATAACTATTTGCGCTGCTATGGAGGCAGAAATTAGTAGTTTTAGCGAGGAAGAACGGCAAGAATTTTTAGAAAATCTAGGTTTTCATGAAAGTGGTCTTACTAGGCTTATTCGTGCTGGTTATAAATTATTAAATTTACAAACATTTTTTACTGCAGGTAAAAAAGAAGTACGTGCTTGGACCATAGAAGCTAAATCTACAGCTCCAGTTTCTGCAGGTAAAATTCATAGTGATTTTGAAAAAGGTTTTATTCGTGCAGAAGTTGTAAGTTATAAAGATTTTATAGAATGTAATGGGCTACAAGGCGCTAAAAATGCTGGTTTAACCCAAAGCTCATATAAGCCCAAATTCTCTTGTGCATATTCTTATTTAAAAGTAGGGATAAAAAATATGGCAGAAATTAAGACAATTAATACAGATGTAGTTATAGTTGGAGCAGGTATTGCTGGGTTATGGTTAACTAATGTATTAAAAAATAATGGCTTAAATTGTATTTTATTAGAAACAGATGCTATTGGTTCTAACCAAACCATTAATTCTCAAGGTATGCTGCATAGTGGTGTTAAATATGCTTTGCAAGGTAGTGTAACTTCGGATATGCGAGCAATTTCTGATTCAGAGGCATTATTATTGTGGCAGCAGGCTCTAAGTGGGCAAGGCTCTATAACACTATCTGAAAATTGTAAATTAATTGATCACCAATATTTATGGTCTAATAGTAAATTATCATCTAAACTTGCTAATTTTTTTGTTAGTAATTTATTAAAAAGCAAAGTAGAAAAATTAATTTTTGATAATTATCCACTGCCATTTAACACCAAACAATTCACTGGATCTATTTATAAACTTCATGAAACTGTTTTAAACTTGCCGATTTTATTACAAGAATTATTTGCACCTATAGCTAAAAATTGTTTAAAAATAAATAACATTAACTTAGAGTTAACGCCAGATCAAAATATTAATAAATTTTTTATTGATATAACTGGAGAACAAATTTTATTATCTGCTAAACAATATATTTTTACCGCTGGTGAAGGTATACAAAAGTTTTCTAATATGTTTAAAGAAGCCCCTAAAACACAGGTGCGGCCACTACATATGGTTGCAGTTAAAAGTAAATTTTTACCGATGTTGTTTGGACATAATATAGCTTTGCAAACGGCACCAATTATTACTATTTCTAGTCATAAAACCATTGATAATCAAATCGTTTGGTATTGTGGTGGCTTCATTGCAGAGGATGGAGTTAATAAAACCAGTGTAGAACAATTGGTAGCATTTAAAAAAGTATTAAAATTTATATTTCCGTGGTTAGAATTTAATGGATCAGAATATTCGTGGGGTAGTTTTTATATTAATCGTGCCGAACATTTACAACCAGATGGTAAAAAACCGAATACTGCTACTTGGTTTAAATTAAAAAATGCTATTTTTGCTTGGCCTACTAAGTTAGTGTTAGCTCCTATGATGGCTAATGATATTTTTGGGTATTTGCAAAAAAAATTGTCATTAAACTCTACAGAAAGTTTAGGCGGATCTAATATTGAGCTGTTAGAAAAATTGCCTAAACCAATAATAGCTGCTCCATGGTTTTCTAACATATAAGTTAGTTTATTATCAAATGTAACTTGACTTTGTTGCCTGGCTGTGAAAAAATACTTGGGATACATTTGAGTTTTCGGTGTTATACAAACTATGCTAGTGCAATCAAATAATTCTAATACAGGTAAACTAACCCCATACCTAGAAGGTAGCATTAAAGAGGTATTACACGTTTCTGGGCCCTTAATGATTTCTTATTTATCAGGCTATTTAATGTTATTTGTTGGTCGGGTAATTTTAGCTAGATTTTCTACCGAAGCTATGAATGCTGCAGCAACAATTAGCTTGGTTTGTTATATTTTTGATTATGGGTTAATTGGTATTACCGCTATAGTCGAAGTTTTAGTGGGTAAACTAAATGGTGCCAGAGATTTTACTAGGATGGGTGAGCCAGTATGGCAAGCTATTTGGTTATGTATTTTTAGTTTTGCTTTATGTGTTCCATTAGCATTTTTTGGTTCTAGGTGGTTGGTTCCAACGATTTATCAAGAGATTGGCAGAGA
>JBEKHL010000013.1:0-33956 GCA_050012295.1 Gammaproteobacteria bacterium | reverse complement strand
ATGATGTGATTTAAGCAATTGATCTGTAGGTTGTAAAAGAACATCGTCCACATCAAAAATAAGTAAGGTATCGGCGTCCGCTTTTTGAATATTATGTTCTATAATTTTGAAGTTGTTGGTTGCTATGATTGCCGCAAAAGAAACATTTGCACTAAAAAATATAACTGCGAAAACAAGATTAGAAATCCTTATCATTTTTCACTCCATTTTTTGGAATTAATAGAATAATATACTTAAAGTGACTATTCAACCATATTTTAACCGAATTTATGTAATTTGAGCCAAAATATTTGGAAGAATAGCGTGATTTAAATGTCGTTTAACTGTGTTCTCATAACGATGTAAACCATTATCACTTAAATCGTTACCTCTTAAGTCTTTACGTCTTAAATCTGGCAAAAAGAATTTTGATATTTCACCAGATACAGATTTGATCAAGGGTTTATTAGATCTACCAGCTCCTACAAAAGCAAGCAATAAATTATTCTGAGCTTTTATCCCTTCTATTATACTTTTAACATTATCTATATTTTTATGTTGCTGAATAATTTCTTGTGCTGTTTGTTTAGTATTAGGAACCTGCTGTACTTGCCAGTTATGTTGATTATCCAGCATTTGTTGCATTGACCACTTTAACGCTTCATACCTTTTTCTAAATCTATTTTCTACATACCATACTATACCTTGATCTGTTTCATCATCTTCTATTTGGTCATCGAATAAATCTATAATGGTATTTGCTTCTAATGCTATAGCTCCATCATATCCTATTTGGTTATATGATAAGTCTAAAGCAGTAAGAGTATGGTTTCCCGCTAACGCTATAGCTCCCTTATCACCTATTTCATTATCAGATAAATTTAAAATGGCAAGAGTGGTTTTTTCAGCCAATGCTGTAGCCCCATCATCTCCTGTTCCATTGTCAGATAAATTTAAACTAGTAACTTCAGGATGCCTTAGTAATAATTCAACCAATTTTATTATGTGTTTATCATTTAAAATTTGACCAGATAGATCTATATTAGAAATAAAGCAATAATCTAAATTGCTCAATATTTCTATAACATATTTATAAAACAACCTCATAAATATTTCCATAATATTAGGATCAACATGATTATTGTTAATTGGTTGTACTAATATGTGGGGAGGTATACATATCTTTTACAAACTTTATTCAATATACTCTCCTGGGTACTTAGATCATTATCTCTTTCAACCACTGACGGCTTGATATATTTAGATGAATCACCATATAGGAGCTTTATTGGTTTTACACTACAAAAAGTAGTACTCAATGCAATCCAAATTGTATTTAAATTATCTTTTATATTAGTTAAGCGTATTTGTGGTTTTGAATTTTGATTATGTTTTATATAATTAAATGAAATTTCCTCAATTCGCTCGAGTATATTATATAATTTGGTATTATCAGTAGCATTAAAAATATCGTCCAAATTTATCAAAACCCTAAAACGCAAAAGATAGTCTAGGTTATGGTTTCTTTCTTGAAAATGGTTATACCCTAAACAATCATTCAATTTTTGTATGAATTCTTTATTTATAAACCTTCCGTCAAACGAAAGAAGCCTAAACTCTGATAGCGTTTCTTTATTAGCATAAATTTGTTCAACCTTATGCTGTATCTCAGGTGTACCTGGATTAAAAAGTGGGTTTTCATAAAACAACACATTGATAGCTAATTTAGCATACACTAAAGCTTTTAATGAATTTTCGGATGTTTTCTTACATACACCTATATAATCTCCTCTTACCGCAAAAGACGGAATGTCAATATTTGGAAAATGCTTTTTTAGCATAATTAATTACCCATAATTATATACATACTAATAAATTTAGAACATATTAAAACCAAAATGTTATTCACCATGACAATTAATAAACGTGTACATTCATGTTTAAAATCTTGTTAATGAGAAAATATTAATGCCGTTTGTCATGCATTTCGCAATCTTGGCAATATTATTTTATGTGTTGCGTGTTTAAAAATGGCGTTTCTTTATCAATGAAGCGCTTGCTTGGACCATACATTATTAAAATAATTTTTTTATACATTCCGTGCGGTTTTCAGCATTATCATCAGTATAATCTGTTCCTTTTTTATGGTGACCTCAAGGCTAATTTTATTGCTTCTATTTTAAATTCTTATTGCCCCCGTATACCAAAGCGGTTTGGAGAAAAATAACGATTAACTCCTTGAGTTACACCACCCAAATTTTCTATACAAACCGTTATACCTTTTTCGTTTACTTTACTGTTTGGTGGTGGCAAACACCCTTTAGAATTTGTTTTTACCATATCTGCTGCCCAAGTAAGGTATACAGCATCATCCTCATTATCTCCGTATAACAATAATGGCTGTACTAAAAAAGATGTATTGAAAAATCTATTTATACTATTAAATAGTTGTGGAAAAACCACCATGGTTAATCCAAGTGAGAACTGATCTATGTGTGATTTTGATTGGTTATATAGTTTTTTGCTTACTTCATAATAATGCATAGGAGTTGCAAAATTTTTAAAAAATAACCAATCACTTATAATAGCGAAAGATTTTTGATCAGATAAGGTTGTCTGACCATTTTGACGTTTTTCTTTTAGCTCAGTATAAGAAAATTGGTGGGTATTTGGAAAATACCCACCTGTTTGTACAAGTTCTTTTGATGCACTAAGAGTTTTTTGGTTTTGTCCATTTTTTCCTTGGTATTTTTTTTCGCAATTTAAAAAAATTTTCTTACTTGGCTGAGTTGGCAAAGGTACGTGGCCTGCTTGTGATTCGCACCCTTCTAAGGTTATTTTAATATTTTCCATTAATGCTATAATGCTCGGCGTCCTCATTAATGACGGGTAAACAACATCTCGCAGCATATCTCTATCAGATTCATCGCGTTGCACGACTATAACAGGGTTTTGTAAACCATTTACAAAAGTATAACGTTCTCCTAAAAAATCTGTAGCCTTATGTCTTATTAAATCAAGCAATATCAAACTAGGAATAAAACAAGAAGGATTTCTTTTAGGTTCAGATATAAACAATATAGCTACCATAACAGGAACAACTTCTAAATCGGTAAAATCTTGTTTTTCGCCATATAGCATTTTAATAATTTTAGTAGCTAAGGTAGCATCATCTATGCCTAGTTTATCCATTTGTTTAGACAAAAATCTAGCCATATCTAAATAACTAATTCTGTTTTTATTGAAATCTTGAGGATATTGTTTAATTAATTCTTCGTCGTACACGTAACAATCTGCTTGATCACGACAAGATATAATCCTGCCGTTAATCAAAAATTTCCAGATAAACTCTTTTTTATCTTTAGCATCTTGTGAAGTTACTTCTGTATCGACAGTAATAGATTGGCTTGCTCTAAATAGTTTTTCTATACTATCAATTTCGATTGGAGCAAATGTTCGATCAAATTTTTGTGTTTTTTCTGCATGGGATTTAACGTATTGAACAAAATTATTCATAAAGTACTTTAAAGAATAATAATGCTCTGTTTCTCCAATAGAAACTATGATTCCAGATCTATACTCAACTGTAGCTTCGCAAAACATGATTTTTTAAAAAGTAACTACTGGATTTGAAATAAATATTTATGATTTAAAAGTGGAAAACTACTCAAACATTTCTAAATTCACCGTCCCGTGAGATCCTCACGAGACGCATGAACAATTACTTATTTACTCTTAATTATCCCCACCTTCATCTAAAACCTTAATATTTACAGCGGATACTCTTCCCTTATTAGATGCTAATTCAAAACTTACTTTTGCTCCTTCATCAAGTCTACGTATCCCTGCTTTTTCTAAAGCAGATATATGAACAAAAACATCCTTTCCACCTTGATCTGGGCGAACGAAGCCAAAACCTTTAGTTGGGTTAAACCATTTAACAACACCAGTACTAGACATAACAATTTTTCCTCTTTAATTAAACAAATTTATATAGCATTACTCTTATACTATACAAGTATTAAAATATCTTTTTATCACAAGTAAGTCAAATTTAATTACCCTTATAACCTTTTTAAGAAAAATAGCCAACACAATATCAGAAAGATCTATTTTTTATGTTCTATTTGCGGGTATTTATTTGGGTAACTTAGACAGTATTTGCATAGATCGCTATTTAAACCAAGCTCAATCCACTCTATAAACAAACCTTTATCAAAAGCACCTCTAGTTTCTCGTTTTTTACTAAGAACTGTCTCCAGGTCTTTTTTACTAATATTATTATGTTTTCTAATTGTCTCTACTACTTGCAGTACATCTGCTAATTCTTCCGTAAGATTTTGTAGATCGCCAGCATCGCAAACTTCCGTAGTTTCTTCAACAAGTTTTTCTAGTAAACAAGCTTGTAGTTCTTGACCTGTTAAATATTTGTAAGATATCTTTGCAGTAGCATCTTCACGTAAAGTACCTTCCAAAAAATTATCTCGAGCTATTTTACCAATTTGCCCAACACTGTTTCTAAAACCAAATTTCTTTCTATTCATTATAAACTCCCATCAATCTCGCCATCATGAAATTTTATTATTATTTTTTTATAGTTGCCAGACATAGACTTAGATGTAATTGGCGTTCTATTAACATCGTTACTATAAACAATTGCAAACCCTCTTGCTAAAGTTTGTTCTGGAGAAAAGCATAATATCTGTTGCCAAGTAGCATCTAATAACTTATCTAATGCCATTAAACGCTGTTTTAATAATAGTTGTAAATTTAATTCTTCGTCTAACACTCTAGCTAGTTGTTGTGTTTTATGTAATGTATAAGTTTTTATACATTCAAATAGATTTATTAAATCATTGTTACGTTGAGTATAAAAATTATAACAATATTGTTTAATATAAACTAAATTATTATAAATTTGTTCAGCGTGATCCGCTATTTTAGTAATTAAAAAATTAATAACTTTAGATGGAGTATCAAAAGATTGTCTAGTTACTTGATCCAAAATGGTTTGATCTTTATGGTGGCCAATTCCACTAAATATTGGAATTGGAGCTAAACATATTGCTTTAGCTATAGCGTAATCGTTTAACCAAGTTAAATCTGAGCTAGCTCCACCACCCCTAATAATAACTATTGCATCGTAACTTCTAGATAATTCAACCATTTTTGTTAAAACTCTAGTTAAAGCATTAGTAATTGAATTGCTAGCGTCTGCACCTTGAAATACTGCTGAATAATAATCAAAATGGCATACATTATAATTTTGTAATATTGTTGCATCTTTTTTAAAATCACCTAAACCTGCCGCATCTTTGGGGCTAATTACTGCAATTGTTCTAAAGTCGTCTGGTAAATTTAAATTTTTATTATTATTAAAAATACCATCTTTTAATAATTGTTGTTTTATCTTTAATACTTTAGCTTCCGCATCACCTAAGGTATATGACGGATCTAGATTTTTAATAATAAGAGTTAAACCATATTGTAAATGATAATCAGCTGTTACTAAAGCTAAAATCTTAATTCCAACTTTTAATTCTATATTAGTTGCAGACTGAAAATTTTTTAATACTTGAGAAAAATTCCAAATTACACCTCTTGCTCTAGCTAATAAATTACCACGTTCATCATATTCAACTAACGTGAGAAACAAATTATTATTATAAATTTTAAATTCACTAATCTCAGCAATTAACCAAATTGCTGAACTATATTGTTTGATCGTATTTTTTATTTCATTGATGAAAGCAAATAAAGAATAAGGGGTGGTCAAAGGTTGTTCTGTCAGCAAACACATATAATTAAAACAAATAAAATCTAATTTAAATAAATAAGAAATATTTATTATCAATAATTATACTAAAATTTAAATATAAATAGCAATTAAATAATTAATGAACAAAGACAAACAAATTACATGTATATGCTGATGTTCTGTAAATTTCAGGAAATTTTAAAAAAAGACTATTAAAATAAAATTATAAACTTAATAAAACTAAACCTTTATAGGGGATTGAACATGTTAAGCAAGGAGCTAGAGCTAACATTAAATTTAGCATTTAAAGACGCTAGGGATAAATCTCATGAATTTATCACCGTAGAACATTTATTGCTCCATTTGTTAGATAATTATTCTGCTAGTAGAGTACTACAAGCTTGTAATGTTAGTGTTCAACAATTAAAAGAAGAGCTAGCTTGCTTTATCGACGAAACCACCCCTATTATTTCGTCAAATGATAATCATCGTGAAACTCAACCAACTTTAGGATTTCAAAGAGTATTACAAAGAGCAGTATTTCAGGTACAATCTTCTGGTAAAGAAGAAGTTTATGGCTCTAATGTTTTAGCTGCAATATTTAGTGAACAAGATAGCCAGGCAGTCTATTTTTTAAAACGCGAGAATATTACCAGATTAGACGTAATAAATTATATCTCCCACGGCATAACCAAAACAGAAGAACATCACCTAGAAGATCCTGAAATTTCATCTAATTCTGACGACGATCTAATGCAGGATCTTCCAAATAGAAGCCCACTAGAAAATTTCGCCATTAATCTTAATAATCAAGTTAAATTAGGTAAAATAGATGATTTAATTGGAAGAACCGAAGAAATACATAGAACAATTCAAATCTTATGCCGTCGCAGAAAAAACAATCCGTTGTTTGTTGGGGAAGCAGGAGTAGGTAAAACTGCAATTGCAGAAGGATTAGCAAAATTAATAGTTGAACAAAAAGTTCCAGATGCCATCAAAACCAGCATAATTTATGCCTTGGACTTAGGATCATTGTTGGCTGGCACCAAATATCGCGGGGATTTTGAAAAAAGATTAAAAGCTCTACTACAACAACTTAAAAAGAAATCTAATGCTGTACTATTTATCGATGAAATTCATACTATTATAGGAGCAGGAGCCGCATCTGGTGGAGTTATGGATGCATCTAATTTAATTAAACCTATGTTGGCGTCTGGTGATTTAAAATGCATAGGCTCTACTACTTTTCAGGAATACCGTAGCATTTTCGAAAAAGACCGTGCTTTAGCCAGAAGATTTCAAAAAATTGACGTTAAAGAACCAAATGTATCAGAAACAATTACAATTTTAAAAGGTATAAAAAAACAATTAGAAATACATCACAATGTAAAATATTCCGATGCTGCTTTAAAAGCTGCTTCTGAGCTTGCCAACAAATATATTAACGATCGCTTTATGCCAGACAAAGCGATTGATGTAGTAGATGAAGCAGGTGCATTACAAAAATTACTGCCCCAGCAAAAACGTAAGCATACTATAGGAATTAGCGATATAGAGAAAGTAGTTGCTAAAATGGCTAGAATTCCAAGAAAATCTGTCTCTTCTTCTGAAAAAAGCCTACTAAAAAATTTAGAACGTGATTTAAAACTAGTTATTTTTGGACAAGACGTTGCCATTACTGCTTTAGTAAATTCTATAAAAATTGCTAAATCTGAATTAGGAGAATTAGATAGACCTGTTGCCAATTTTTTATTTTCAGGCCCAACCGGGGTTGGAAAAACGGAAGTTTGTAAACAACTAGCAAACTTGTTAGGTATAGAGCTAATTAGATTTGATATGTCTGAATATATGGAATCCCACAGTGTTGCTCGTTTGATAGGAGCACCACCTGGTTATGTTGGATATGAACAGGCCGGTTTATTAACTGAATCAATTACTAAAACCCCTCACTGTGTATTACTGCTAGACGAATTAGAAAAAGCCAACCCAGATATTTTTAACATATTATTACAAATTATGGATCATGGTACTCTAACAGATAACAATGGCCGAAAAGCTGATTTTCGGCATGTAATATTAATTATGACAACCAATGCTGGTGCTCACGACATTAGTAGAGCATCTATCGGATTTAATGTTCAAGATCATTCTTCTGACGGCTTAAAAATAATTGAAAAACAATTTAGTCCAGAATTTAGAAATCGCTTAGATGCTACTATACAATTTAATACTTTATCTAAAGAAGCCGTTTTTTTAATTGTAGAAAAATTATTGGCCGAATTACAAGCAAAACTTAACGATAAACATGTTAGCATTTCTATAGATTCTCCTGCTAAAGATTGGTTAGCTAATAGAGGCTACGATAAAATTATGGGTGCCCGCCCTATGCAACGTTTAGTAAAAGAAATCTTAAAAAAACCACTGGCAGACGAACTATTATTTGGTGGGTTATCCAATAATGGTGGTAAAGTTAGAGTTACCGTTGAGAATGACGAAATTAAAATTAATGTTAACTAGGGATAATATAAGTGCCTAAACATCACAATAAACACACAAATCACCAAATTAACTTTAGTGCAAAACATGCTAAAGAAATACAATCAATCTATAAAGAAATAACTAAAGCTGAAAAACAATTTTTAGAATATATATTAAGTTTAATGCCAATAGATACTATTGAAGATAGAAAACAATCGCTAACGTTAATTGCCGAAATGTTTAAGGGAGCGCAAATCCATATAAAAGGCACTACACCATACGAAGATTGGGCAAAAAACCATAAATTACCAAATATAGTTAGTAGAGATGGTGCATCTAGTCATAAATCTGATGATAAACAATTTGCTATAAAGCGTATTAACCACAGCCAAACCATCATCGCCTAGTATGATGATTTCTACAAAGCAATCTATACCAACAAATAAACCACTTGTTACACCAAAACTAGAAAATTTGAACTCTAGAAAACCGAAAAAACTTAAAGAAGATTAATTAAAATCTTTTAAATTACTATTATCCCCTAATAAAATACTAATTTCTTTTAAATCTAAATCTGCTTGCACAAATGGATTACTATAATCAAGAGATTGAGTTGCCATAACAAAAATTTCTAATTGCTTACCGCTAGTGCTTTCTATATTATAAATAGCATTAATATCCCGTTGATTAAGAACACGACATTTATGCAACAATTCTAAACCATTCGAAGAAAATAATGCTCTAGATAAAATCATTCCTGGTTTTAATTCGCTGGAATTTACTTTTTCGTCATTTTTAGCTTTTGGTAGCTGTTCGAAACTTAAAATTTGACTAAACTTATCCACTATTTCCGCATTATAAAGAGCACCACTACGCTCTTTAATATAACTAAATGCTTTAAAATCGTCTACCGTCTCCTGAAAAAATCTTCCGGCACAAATTTTATGATAATCAATTGTAACTGCTAAAATCTGGGAAAGAAAAGGGATTTGTTCACCACGTAACCCTTTTGGATAACCACTACCATCTAAATACTCTTGACAATATAAAATAATTTTTGCCACTGGCTGCAAAATATCTACAGACATTAATAATAAATACCCCATTTCTGGTATTTGTTTTAATAAATTAATTTCGGCTAAAGTTAATTTTTGATCATTTAAATCTTTTTGTAATTTAGGCGGAACACAAAATACCCCTATTTCGTGCAATAAAGCTGCATAATAAATATAATGAGTTTCTGGCTTCTTTAACCCCAAACTAGTTGCTAATACTAATGAACGATCTGCTACCTGTTTAGCATAACCACTTACATCGCCACGCATTAATTCAGACACATTAGTTAATAATTCAATTAATGCTTTACAATTTAAATCACTTTGCTGTAATAAAGCCAAGTATTTTTGGTTATCTTCCATGCTATACGTTCCTAGTTATATATATTGCTTTTGTTTTGGGTTAATTATTTTCGAACTCAAATCAAATAATAGATCTTAATTAAAGAATATGCATAAAATAAGTCTAAAGGAAATAAAACAATGGCTTCAAAAAAAATAATTTTTGCCACATGTATAGGCACGTTATTGGAATGGGCTGAATTTACTTTTTTTGCTTATATGGCAGATCAATTATCTAGCTTATTTTTTTCTTCACAAGATCTTTATTTAGCAAGATTAAAGACCTATGCAATATTTGCAACTAGCTATCTAATGAGACCTATTGGGGCCGTATTATTTGGGTATATTGGAGATAGACATGGTCGAAAACCTGCCATTATTGGAGCGCTTTTACTAATGGCATTAGCAACTTTTGGTATTGGTAGTTTACCTACTTATAATACCATAGGGATAGCCGCCCCTATACTTTTAGTGCTATTTAGGATGTTACAAGGTATTGCAGTAGCTGGCGAATTTAATGGGGCAGCCGTATTATTAACAGAACAAAACCAACAATACCCTTTTTTAGCTGGCTCTTGGACTGCGTGCGCAGCAGCTTGTGGCATGGCAGTAGGAGGAATTGCTGCAACTATACTGACAGCTGGCTCTATGCCAATATGGTGCTGGAGAGTTCCATTTTTACTAAGTTCTATTATAGCTTTAATTGCTATGTATTTACGTGGCACAATGCAAGAAACAAATATTTTTAAATTAGCCAAAAAAGACAATCAATTATTTGACTCTCCTGTTTATGCTGCCTGGAAATATAATAAAGAAGGGTTATTGTGTACCGCAGCTTTTGCCATATTTATTTCTGTATTTGTTTATACTGGAAATATATATTATAAAACTATGGCGGTAAATATTGGCAAATTAAACCCTCACACTGCAGCAACTATTATTACTTGTGGGATCTTGCTAACCACAATATTAATACCTATCGCAGCTATACTTGCCGACAAAACTAATGGCTACAAAATATGTTTATCAGGAATATTATTAGCCATAATATTTAGTCCTATAATAATGGGTTGTGCACAATCAGGCAATATTATACTTACATTAATTGGCCAAATAATATATGCAATTATAGATGCTATGGTAAGCGCTACGATGTTTACTATATTATTAAATAAATTTCAAACTGGCACTAAATACAGCGGTAGTAGTATAGCATGGTCAGTAACAACCGCTATATTTGGAGGTAGTACATTATTAGTAAATGAACTTCTAATTGGACATTTTAAACTGTTAAATGGACCTGGATTATATATATCTATCAGCGCTTTAATCTGTATATCTATAGTATTACCTACTACTTCTAGACAAAACTATGTCATAGAACAACATAAGTAGCATTGATTTAATTCTACTTACAGTCTTGTGTTCTTGTACAGTTAGGTTTATAGTGTCGTACTTTTATAAATAATATGTGAGGTTATATGATAACAACAATTCTTATCCCAGCTAATGCTAATCGTGCGCCAACAGAAAGAGACTATAACCTATTAAAATCAGATGTGGTTTCAGCGTTACATTATTTCTATCTGCATGAAGGAATAATGATGACGTTTATTGAAAACGACATAGACTCTGTAGCTAAAATTTATTGCTACTTGAAAAATAAAATAGAAAATACTATATATTTAAACCAAGAAGAACAAACCATTTATTCTAACTTAATGACACTTAAAGATTTCGATGTTAATCTCGACAAATTTGTAACTAGAATCCCTATTATACCAGCTACATTACCAAGGCTAAGATCAACCATATAGCCTAAACAAGGAGAGGGTTAATTTAAGGAAGCAATCTTCTTTGTGGTGATTTAAGATGAGTCTGTTCACTTGGTTCAGTACCAATTTCTTGTTGATATATAAGCTCTTTAATTTTATCAAAAAAATTATTATCTATATATGTATCAATAAAAGGTGTTAATTCACTTATATATGGAGTTATTTCTTCTCCTATAGATTTTTTAGCTTCGGTAATAATATGTTGTTTCAAGGTTTCTTCGAATAAAATTAAATCTTCACTTTTTTGTTCTTGTTCTTTTTTTTCTAATTTTTCTAATTCTGAAAATAGTCTAATTAAATTTTCCAAAGAAATTGCTGCTACATAACTATCAGCTACTTCTTGAAGTTCGTTTTGACCAAATTCCTTTACCTTAGCTATATTACGATCTCTAAAATATTTTTCCATATTAGCTAAAGCACTCTGCCCTTCTTGAATTTCAACATCAGGATGTATCAAATTAAGAGCAGCTATAATTCTATTTAAATTACCACCAAAGCAAGATTTATCTCTATTTAATTCTTCTTCACTTGGGTAGCTCATATCTCCACGATCTCGACGATATGCTAATTGGCTATCAATTATTGCACTTTTAAACCATCCAGCCCAACGATCTTCCATATCACTAACTAACGGGGGATAACCAATCATTTGTTCAGCTGCTTTTTTATCTTGTAATGCAACAATAGCTAATTTTAAAAAGCTATAAGCTTTATTTTGTAGTTCCATTATTTGTTGAAGATCTAGACTTAATAAATTTAAATTTAGTAGGTTTAAAAAATTTGCCTGAATAACCCTATCATCATCATTATTTAATTTACCAGTTCTTTTTAATTCATTTACTTTTGTTTGTAAAAAAGATATTACACTTTGTAAGTCTGTTAGAAAATTAAACTCTTCACTACTACTATATCTTGCATGTAATTTTTCAACAGCATCATATATAGTTCTTTCTGTTTCAGGAGCATGCACAGTTTGATTATGTATAACATCTTCTTCTGCTAACCAAGCACCGGGCGCGCCATTATTAATAATATTAATGATAGCATCATTATTGATATTAATGTTATTATTTTCTAGATAGAATTGTATTAACACTCTATTTAAATCTAGCATTTCTTCTGCCATTATAACATCCAATATATTAAACCGGTTATTGTTGACGATATAATTACCAGTTATTTCCGCAAAAATATTATCTCTTAAAGCATTAAGATTAAATGGTATTAATACCATTTCTAATATTTGTGTTTCATCTTCTATTAATGGCATAATTTTTATTACCCTAATTTGGTTGCCCCACCCATAAAAGGCTGTAATTTAGCAGGAATATTGATTGTTCCATCAGAATTTTGATGATTTTCTAAAAATGGAACCATAATTCTTGGAGTGGCAATTGCAGTATTATTTAAAGTATGGCAATACTGCATTTTACCGTTTAAATCACGATAACGAAGATTAGTTCTTCTCGCTTGCCATTCGTGCAAAGAAGAACAACTATGGGTTTCTCTATATTTTTGTTCACTAGGCACCCAAGCCTCAATATCAAACTGTCGAACTTTTCCAGCACCCATATCGCCGGTACACACATCTACCACCCGATAAGGTAATTCTAAATCCATTATAATTTCTTCCGAAATTTCTAACAATTGTTGATGCCACTTGGCAGATTGAGAAGGATCGTTTTTACCTATTACAAATTGCTCTACTTTATAAAATTGATGAAGCCTAATAAGCCCCCTAGTATCTTTACCAGCACTACCAGCCTCTCGCCTAAAACAAGGAGAAAATCCTGCATAAAGGATCGGTAAATCTGTTTCTTTAAGTATTTCTCCGCTATGAAGCGCATTAAGTACTACTTCTGATGTTCCAGTTAAATATAAATCATCTTCAGGAATAAAATAAACTTGTTCTTTACCTACTGGGAAATGACCAGTTCCAATAAAAGCAAATTCTCTCGCAAATGCCGGTACCGTTATAAGATTAAATCCTTTGTTTTTCATTTTCTCCATGCTAAAACGAAGAAGAGCCATCTCGAGTAATACCATATCGTTAACAAGAGAATAACTGCGGCTTCCAGATACTTTAGCTACTCGTTCAAGTTCTGCCCAATTATGTTTTTCTAAAATTTCTACATGATCTAATGGTTTAAAACTAAATGCTTTTGGGGTACCATAACGTTTAATCTCAACATTATCGTCTTCTGTTGCCCCGACAGGAGCTTCTGCAGCAGGTATATTTGGAACTAACCACAATAACTTTTGCAACTCTTCTTCAACAATTTTAAGTTGAGACTTAATTTCTTCGATTTGTTGACCAATTTTACGACCTTTTTCTATTAACAATGGCCGATCTAAATTATTAGCTTTAGGTACTTCCCTAGCGTTAATATTTTTCTCTTCTTCAACAGCTTGTAACTGTTTCTTGAGCTCTAAAACTTTAGCGTCAATATTGAATAGGTTATCTAAATTTAAGTCGATTTTTTTAACTAAAATAGCATTACGAATTAACTCTGGATTTTGACGAATAAATTTTAAATCTATCATTTTTGCCTAACCTACTTTTACTAATCCTCAATTACATCTACCCCTTCCGGAGTAACAAATTTAAAAATGCTGTCGTCTACTGTATCTTTGATTTTACTAAAAGTAAATTCAGTTTCTTGATTTAATTGATCATATAATTTGATCATAATTAACTGTTGTTTTTCATTAAAACCCAATCTAGCTTTAATAAAAACATCGTCTTGCTGAAAATTTTTGTTATTAAGTTCAAAACAAACGGTAATCTCATTATTGGCGATATCATTATTATAATTTTCTATTATATTAACATCAAAATTAATTAACATTTTTTGCAGATCACCAAGTAATAAACTAGCAATTTTGGCATCTGTAATTTCAGAACCAAATTTTTTAATTATAACTTGTGCTAAATCTACATCATAGTTCCAAATTTTATCACCATCTGTAACAATCAACATTTGATCGGGAGCTAACGTTTGCCAACGAAATAGATTAGGTTTCTTAAGCTGCATTACTCCGGTTTGTTCTTGCAAAATAGTTCCAGCTCTATTAGTAACTGTTTGAGTAAAATCAGCTTGCATAATAGTAAAATTATTTAGCAATTGAGTTAATTGGGTTACGGCAGAATCATCTTCCGCATAGATGTGACAACTAAAAACTGTTAATAATAATAGTATAATTAATTTTTTGCTCATAATATTATAGTTCCTAATATTTATTATCACTGGAGGCTGGAGCTAACACTTCCCTAATTCCATTATTTTGTACCTGAGACACTACTCCCTGATTTTGCATTTCCTCGATTAAATTAGCAGCTCTATTAAACCCTATTTTTAAACGACGTTGCAAATAAGATATAGACGCTTTTCGAGAACTAATCACTATAGCAACAGCTTCATCGTAAAGAGGATCGTCTTCACTAGAATTGCTACCATTATCAGTTGTTTCTGGTAAATTTTGAATTTGTTCCATATTAATAAAGTTATTATTCGCAACTTCCTGGCTAGTTGCTTTTAATGCAGCTACTACTTTATGTACTTCATCGTCACTAACAAAAGCTCCATGAATTCTTACCGGGATCCCCGATCCTGGCGGTAAATATAATAAATCACCGTACCCTAACAATTGCTCTGCTCCTTGTTGATCTAAAATAGTTCTAGAATCAATTCTAGAAGAAACTTGAAAAGCAATTCTAGTAGGGATATTAGCTTTAATTAGCCCAGTAATGACGTCTACTGACGGACGTTGCGTAGCTAAAATCATATGGATCCCAGCAGCCCGAGCTTTTTGAGCAATACGAGCAATTTGTTCTTCCACTTTTTTACCAACAACCATCATCATATCAGCAAATTCATCGATCATGACTACTATATATGGTAATTTTTCTAAATATTGTTTATTTTGAAAATCAATTGAAACATTAGGATTATAAAATGGATGACTAATCGGATTACCAATATTAGCTGCGGTTTGTACTTTATGATTAAAGCTTAATAAATTTCTAACTCCTAGGTTAGACATTAATTTATATCTACGTTCCATCTCAAACACACACCAATTAAGTACATTAGCAGCGTCTTTCATATCTGTAACTACTGGAGTCAATAAATGCGGTATACCCTCATAAATCGATAATTCTAACATTTTAGGATCAATTAATATTAATCGTACTTCGTCTGGAGTCACTTTAAATAAAAGGCTTAACAACATCACATTTATTCCAACTGACTTGCCTGAACCAGTAGTTCCAGCTACTAATAAATGTGGCATTCTAGATAAATCGGCAACTACTGGCACTCCAGCTATATCTTTTCCTAATGCTAAAGTTAGAGGCGTACTAGAAGTCAAATATTGCTCAGACGACAATATATCTCTTAGTCTTACTAATCTGCGGTGTGTATTTGGAATTTCTAAACCAACCACTGATTTTCCTGGAATTACCTCCACAACTCTTACTGAAGGCACCGAAAGAGAACGGGCTAAATCTTTAGATAAGCCGGTAATTTTACTTGCTTTAGTGCCAGGGGCTAGTTCTAATTCAACTCTAGTAACAACCGGACCAGGAAAAATATTAGTAATACGAGTAGAAATTCCAAAATCAGCTAATTTAGCTTGAATATTAACGGGATCTGGCAAGCTTTCTGAACTATTACGCCCAGTATCTTCAATATTAGATTTTTCTAATAAATTAATAGATGGCAAATGAGCATTTTTAGCAATACTTTTATTAATAAAATTAATTTTATTATTTTTAATTTGCTTAATAAAATTTTTAGCTGCAGTATATTGTTCATTTTCTTGCTTGGGAAGAATAGCAGGATCAGGTATAGTCTGTATAGAAATTGATGGTTGCTTAACGATTACCGTTTTATCAATAATATTTAATTGTTTCTTGATTGCTCCTCGCTTTTGATTTATTTCAGCAATTTTTTGAGTTACATAAAAAATATTATTAGTTATTATTTTTATTAAACTAACCAAATTATTAGTTGCTATGATTAATAATTTAGAGGTTAATAAATATGCTATCTTTGTTAAATTCAACCAAGAGATCCCGGTCAAAGCCGTTATGCCAGCCAAAATGCTTGGTAATAATATTAAAATCGCTCCCCAAAAATTAGCGTATTTAAATAAATGCTCACTTAATAGATCTCCCAATACCCCACCTATAGATATTGGCATCATTAAACTAATTTTAATTATTTTATGATTGTTAAATAAACTTACTAAAGCACACCCCGATAACACGGTAATAATAAAACCAAACGTTCTTATGCTCCATAAAAGAATATTATTAGTAAATTTTTTATTAAATAGCATAATACTACAGCTATAAAGAATTGCTACCGGCAACAAGTAAGCTACCACCCCAAAAAAATATAAGAATAAATCCGCACACCAAGCACCAAGATTTCCGGCAATATTAGCTATTTTTAAATGATGTGCAGTTCTTGACCAACCAGGATCAAACGGGTGATAACTAAGAAAGGAAACTAAAAAAAATATTGAAATTGCCGATAAAATTAATAATATACCTTCTTTCATGTGATAAATTAATACTAAAGAAGCGTTAGTTTGATTTTTATTAGTAGTTGCTGACGTCGTTCTAGAATTTTTTCTAGATTTTTTTTTTAATAGTCTGTTTGTTTGGTTACTCATTTATTTAATTATATACTTAAATCTATTTAATTTTTATTCAAATAATATATAATTTATTTGTTAATAACTAAAGCGATAATTAAAATAAATATAAATAAATAATGACTAACGAACACTATAAATTACTTATTTTAGGATCAGGACCAGCTGGTTTTACAGCAGGTCTTTATGCATCTAGAGCTAACCTATCTCCTTGTTTAATTACTGGAGTAACCAGAGGCGGTCAGTTAACTACTACAACCGATGTAGATAACTGGCCAGGAGAACAAGCCGGAATACAGGGAATAGAGCTAGTAGATAAAATGGAACAACACGCAGCAAAATTTGGCTGTAAAATTATAGTCGATCATATTCAACAAGTAGACTTACAAACCAAACCTTTTAAATTAACTGGCGATGAAATTACATATTCTTGTGATGCCCTAATAATCGCTACTGGAGCTAGCGTTAAATATCTAGGGCTCCCTTCAGAACAAAAATTTTTAAATAAAGGGGTATCTGGGTGTGCAACTTGCGATGGTTTCTTTTATAAAAATCAACCAGTAGTAGTAATAGGTGGTGGCAATACTGCTGTCGAAGAAGCAATATATTTATCTAACATTGCATCTCATGTTTATATAGTACATCGTGGTAATAAGTTTCGTGCAGAAAAAATATTAATAGACAAACTCCTATCCCAAACTAAAATTGGCAAAGTTAGCGTATTTTTTAATTCAACATTACAAGAAGTATTAGGAGACACTAATAATCTAGTTGATAGTATTAATATCCAAGATATTAATACTAATAATATACAAAACTTATTAGTAAAAGGGGTATTTATAGCTATCGGCCATGAACCAAATACTAAGATTTTTAAAGATCAATTAGAACTAAATAATGGTTATATAGTAGTAAAAAGTGGCTCAAATGGTATGGCAACTGCGACTTCTATTCCAGGAATCTTTGCAGCTGGAGATGTGTGTGATTCTATATACCGCCAAGCAATAACTTCTGCAGGATCTGGTTGCATGGCTGCATTAGACGCAGAAAAATATTTAGATTTACTATAATATATACTAAATGCAACTTACATAAGCAATTTATTGCTTCTAGCTTTTTTATCAAATTCAGTATCTTGACCAGAAAATTCACTGCAATGTTCCGAATCATCATCTGAACCTTCTGTGATCTTTGTTGTTTCTGTAACATCATGCTGTTCAACTTTTTGTTCAGCTTTTGGTTCGTCGAGTATTGTTTCTGCAACGATCTGATCATCAACAAGTTCGGTAGTTTTTCTAGCACTAGAATAAGCACTAGAAGAACCAGCACAATTAACGCTAGAATGAGGTGTAGATTTGCGCGTTCCTACTGCTGAATAAGGTCTATCTTTTTTATCAATATCTTGTCCGGAAAATTCACTACAATGATCCGAGTCATCGTCTAAAATTTTTGTTTGGTGGTCCACTAAAGCATCCTCAAATTTAACTTTCTGGCCAGCTTTTTTAGCAAATTTTGGGCTTTCGTCATCACTATGTTTTTCAACTTTTGGAATACTTTTTAGATCTAAAGTAAAACAACCACTTTGGTGATAAACACGTCGTGCACGAGCTTGGCATATCGAACTAGGACTAATTTCCTCTTTCTTGTCTTTTTCTTTATCTTGTTGCTTACCTTTTTCAGAATACATGTAAAGTCTCCAGTTAAATTAATTATTTTTATTGTATACAATAATTATACAGCATATTTATCAAACCAACTTAGCAACTATACTCAATTTGTCAATATTTAAGTTTGACCTTGGTTATAATAAATTTGAATACTTTCCATATAGGTTGTAGCAATATTATTAAACTACAAAAAAGATTAGCTTAAATAAAATTTACAATCACCCCAAATCCTAATAAAATATTTTTCAATATTAATATAAGCCGGGGTGGTGGAATGGCAGACGCGGCGGACTCAAAATCCGTTGATGGTAACATCATGAGAGTTCGAGTCTCTCCCTCGGCATCAAAAACAGCAACATTATTAGGAATATTAAAATGAAATTCGGGTATACAATAATATTCGTATCGAATTTAGAAGATACCTTAGCCTTTTATGAAAGAGCTTTTGGCTTTAAAACCAAATTTATAGCAGAAAGCAAATTGTACGGAGAGTTAGATACCGGATCTTCCACCACATTATCCTTTTGCATGGAAAACTATGTAGAAACACAAGGCATTCCTTTTTTGAAAAATCACCCAAATAATTTGCCTGCTGGTATTGAAATAGCATTTATAACAGATGATGTTAATACTGCATTCCAAAAAGCTGTTGCGTCTGGAGCTACTCCTATAAAAGAACCTGCAAAAACTCATTGGGGACAATGGACTGCTTGCGTTCGAGACTTGAATGGTGTTCTTGTGGAATTATGTAGTCCAATTGAATAATGCAGTAACTAAAAATGCCGCAAACACAAAACCATCCAAATAACTACTTGTAGTTTTTATAATTAAGACTATCAAATATGCTCTACCCTACTGTTATGGGATTTACTTGTAAAAAAACCTCACAATATAACACCTTTACTTATAAATTGTGAGGTTTATATGTATCATACGCAGCATAAGATTTTTTAATTTTTCATATTTTAATGATTAAAAGCAAAACTACTAAAAATAAATTTTAACAAAAAGGTGATGGCTTTGTATATTTATTGGAATCTCGAAAATTTTGTTTCGTTGTTTCAAATTGTTCTGCTACCTGAGAAGCCATATTTACTACCATATTTGAATAAGCCATCATTTTTTTTGCTTCAGCGTAAACTGACGCACTAGGTGGTATGAGTGGATATTGTTTTGGTAAACCTAACATAGCATTTACATTATTTTGCATTTCCATTCCAATAACTATTCCTTCAGCAGCACCCTCAACCATTTCAGGGTTTGGTTCTTCAGTTATTAATTCTTTTAAAGAATTTGCTATATCAAATAACATTTCAATAGCATTATTAATAAATTTCTTTTTTCCTAATTTACGATTATCTTCCAATATTTCAATCTGATCTTCAACTCGTTTTTCACACTCAGCATAAGTAGACTCTTGAGCTGCTGAGCATTGCGCTATTGCTCTTTTTTTAGAAGATAGTGGTAATTGAGAAAATATTACAGAATAAATATTGCTTGGTACTTTTGACATTTTATTATATGAAAACACTCCCATTAATCCATTAACATAACCCATAGCTTTAAGAGCACTATCTACAAATTTAGCACAATGCTGTACATCTTCAGAAGAAATAACATGAGCTATAACAGAATATACTTTATCGCTAGCTATAAAATTAGCAACCCAATGGCCTAATTTTTCCCACTGTTCCTGAGATAATTCAATTATTTTAGAAATTTTAAATTTTTCTTTTTTTTCTCTTTCAGTTTCATATTTAAGGTGTCCTACGCCATATAAAGCATTATATCCATCAGGATAAAATCCTAAATTCTGTACTTCAAATGAATTAGATTCTTCTTTATACATTGGCAATCCTTTTATATAAACATGCCCAACTACTGTACTAAAATCTACAACAACAGTAATAGAATGATTAAGCAAAGCATTATAAACATCTCTATAAGTTTCTATTAATTGTTCTAATCTTTCTTTAGAAGGCTTAAACCCTGCTAATTTTAAATCAAACAATGCCATTTGTCTTATTTGTTTTAGTTTAGGATTACTAATTCTTAATGCTTTAATATATTCAATATACTGTTCCATTTCTTTCATGTTATAATACTTCCTTGCTTTTTAGTTTGTATAAAAAATATAATAATATAGATATTGCTTAATACGTTCAATAAATTATTTTATCCGTAATAGTCGCTAAAATTAACCCAAGTAAGTAAGCATTTTATAACAATATTTATTTACTTAAAACTAAACATACCAAACCAATTTTCCTTCTTTTTGAACTGTTTCCATTTTGGAAACAGTTGACTTATATTCAAGCTCTCCAGTTTCAAAAATATTCTTAACGTGTTTAGAGATGGCTGCTTTTTGAACATCAAACAGTTCTGCTAATTGTACTTGAGTAAGCCAAATGGTGTCAGTTATGGTATCGGTTTTTAATTATAACGAACCTTTTTTAGAACGTAACCTATTGATTTATATACAGTATCTTTAAGTACATTTGTGTATAGCATGGACTCAAAATCCGTTGATGGTAACATCATGAGAGTTCGAGTCTCTCCCTCGGCAAAAGTAAAATCTATGCTAGAAGCACAGGCCTATATCAACAGGCTTGATTCTGAAGTACATAAAATTGCTGAAACAGAAAATAATGCTCCTAAATGTGGGACTAAAACTCGTTCTGGTTTATTATGTAAATCACTAGCTGTACGGTTTAAAAAAAGATATTGTCATGGACAATGTACTAGTAATGGAACTGTACCAAAGATTTTTTCTTTTACACCACCACGCCCTTTACACTGATAGCACTGAGTATTATTAATATTATGCAATTGAAGATTATACAAAATATCATCAAAAGTATCATGGCAAATATTACCTGATAAAAAATTACCAAAAGAAAAAGAACACGGGAAAACTGAGCCATCACTGTCTATTTCGAAAGTTTCTTCTCCAGATTTGCAAAGACCAATTTCACCATTATGATCGCGCCTGTATTTATATGCTGGAACTTCAATACTAATATTGTGGCCAACAGAACTATCAAGCAATTGTTTACAAGCAATATTATATTCTTCTGTGGTAATAAAAAGTTCTGGGGCGCATTTTGCTCTACCATATGCATTTATTGAGTTAACTTTAATTTCGTTAACTCCAAATTTAGCTACTAAAGACGGAAAATCTTTTATGGTATCTATGTTTGAACGCATAATAGTAATTCTAACCGCAAGCGAACGATCATAATATTTTTTAAGATTTTTTATTCCTCTAATAATTCTATTAAATGTTTTTTCACCTCTAACTATATCATTATCTTTAGAAGAGGCACCATCTAAAGATATGGTTATTGAGCGTACATTTAAATTTTTACTCAGAAATTTTGCTCGGTTTTCCGAAATACAAATACCATTTGTTATAAGAGAAACCGCCAGATCCGTATTAGATAAATAATCTATTATCTCATCAAAATTACGATGAAACAAAGGTTCTCCACCAGCTATTGTTATTTTAAATATTCCTCTAACCTCAAGTTCTTTAAGTGTTTTTATAATATCTATTAAAGGCAATTCTGGTGAATAAACATGTCCAGAATCGTTATAACAATGTTTACAAAATAAATTACACTTTTTTGTAATATTAAAAAACACTTTTAATGGAACAGATAACTTATTTTGGCACTGGATATGCTGATTATTATGAATATATTTTAATGAGTAAAGAGATTTTTGATTTAATTTATTCCCAACAATCAATGTAAAAAGAGTTTCTCCTTTAATTGTTTGTTCGGAAATTTGGTTTTCATTATTAAAAAAATTAATTAAACTATTAGTTTGATTAAAATCTAAATTAAAATACTTAGCATTACTTGGATTATATATAATTGAACCAAAAAATTCTTTTCTTAAATAAAGCTTCATTTTTATACTGAGACACCTAATTGTGGTATAGAAATACTTTTTCTTTCGTAACAATAAGGATCTATTGCATTAACATCACCATAACACGAGAATGATCTTAAATGACAACCACCACTACATCCTTTATAAGAAGGACAATTATGGCAGGTGTCACTACCTTTTAACCCCCTAAATAATTTCATAGAAGCTCCAGACATCCAAACATCTAACAATTTACATTCTCGTACATTTCCATCTATATACATATTTGCACCAAAACTTGTACATGGCTGAATATTTCCTTCTGCGGTAATACAAAAACTTTCTTTACCTGCATAACAACCAAATCCTAAATCATCAATAGTGCTCGGTGTGTCTTTGGTAACTTTTTGATATGGATTTAATGGTAAAACTATTTTTATTTTACTTGCATTACAATTATAGATATTTGCTAGCATTTTTATAGATTCTAAATATTCATTTGGTGTTGGGAGTAATGTGGTTGTTTGTTTCGCACGACCAGATGGACGTATACAATCAAATTTAACAACGTCAAATTCTAAATCTTCTGCCATCTTTATAATTCTGTCTAGATGTTTAATGTTTGTCGTCATCAACGTACATTTAGCCGCAATTTTATTTGAATAATATTTACGTAAATTTTTTATACCTCGAACCATATACTTAAATCTGCCACTTCCGCGTACTTGCTCATAAGAAGCTTCATCCCAACCATCTAAACTAATATTGACAGTACGAATATCTAGTTCTGCAATTTGCTTAGCAAGTCGTTCAGTTATTGGGGTTCCACTAGTAGAAAAAGAAATATCAATATTATTTGCTAAAGCTCTTTCAACTACCGGGAAAAAATCACGATCAACAAGTGGTTCTCCCCCAGCAATTGATAAACGAAAACATCCCATATTGCACATTTGATCTATAATAGAAAATTTTTCTTCCAGATTTAATTCGTTTGTTCTTTTTTTCCCAGAGTTAGTATAACAATGTAAACATTTTTCTGGACATTTATAAGTAATCTCTAAAAATATTCTAATTGGTGCTGATAACATGCCAGACTTAATTTTATTGTTAAAAAAACAAACACTTTCAATTAATCCTAAGCTATTTAATTCAGAAAAAATCATAGATACTTCTTTGTTATCAGTATCAAAAACCAACTGTTCATCTGCTGAAAGAGGAACTGTTGGTTTCTTGATAATTCGCATAGCTAAAGGATCTAAATGAAGATAATCACGTTCTACACGATCATACGCAATACCACCAAAGAATTCATCCCTAACGATATATCTCATACTATTAATGTTATGTTTAATGGTGCATGGTAGAAATTTTAAAAATTCTCTGTTTCTTTTTAATGGAATTTTTACTTGATTTGCATTTATCCATTGAATTTATATTCCTTAGAATTTTACCCATGCTTAATTTTTTAAGGTGATTCTACTCTAGAAAATTTAATAGTCAATAGTTATTAAAAAAAATTATTAATTGACTATTAATGTAAAATACAATAATAAGTGAAGATAATAAAACTTCACTATTTGGAGAAATTTTTATGACAGAAAATATACTTTTATTGCCTAAAAATCCAACTTTAACCGATTTTCAACAATATGTTACTAAACTTAAGAAAATTCGTAATTTTAAAGATGATAAAAAAAATGCTCTTATTTTTTTATTTACTGAAGTTGGGGAACTTGGACAGGCTATAACAAAAAATTGGGGTAATGAAGAAATCTCCGATGAAATCAGAACAGCAATTAGCTTTGAAATGGCAGATATATTCATATTTTTACTAGATCTTGCAAATCAATATAACCTTTCATTAGAAGAAGCTTTTAGAAAAAAAGAAGAAATTAATAAAAATCGCATATGGAATAATCACCATAAAGTTTAAATCTTGACAAATAACATTTGAGGCGGAAGAATTCAAAAAATTTTTGCATATGGTAACATCATGAGAGTTCGAGTCTCTCCCTCGGCAAAAGTAAAAGACTTGATTATTGATGCATTGTAGGTTTTATGCGCTGGTATCAGCCAAAAATCCACCAGCTTGCATTTTCCAAAGGCTAGCGTAATGTCCGTCTTGTTTGATTAAATCTTCTTGTTTTCCGTCTTCAACGATTGCTCCATTGTGGAAGACTACAATTCGATCCATATCTGATAAAGTGGATAATCTATGAGCAATCACAATAGTGCTACGATTCGCCATAAGTTGCTTTAAACTGGCTTGTATATATTTTTCTGTGACTGAATCTAAAGAACTAGTAGCTTCATCTAAAATTAAAATAGGAGCATTTTTTAGTATAGCTCTAGCAATAGCAATTCGTTGTCTTTGACCACCAGATAGTTTAATACCACGTTCACCTACTAGAGTTTGATACTGCTGTTCTAATTGTTCAATAAATTCATGGCAATGAGCTTTTTTGGAAGCAGTTATGACTTCATCATCACTAGCATCTAGCCTACCATAACGAATATTTTCTAATAAGTTTCTATGAAATAAACTAGTGTCTTGTGGTATTAATGCAATTTGTTTTCTTAAAGAATCTTGAGTGACCATTTTTATATCTTGACCGTCAATTAAAATCTGTCCTTGTTCTACATCAAAGTAACGTAAAATTAAATTAACAAAAGTAGTTTTGCCTGATCCTGAAAAACCAACCAAACCAACTTTTTCACCTGAATGAATAATAATATTTTTATTTTTAAAGATCTTTTTACCTTTATTATAATGAAAAGTAACGTCTTTAAATTGGATCTCTCCTGTAATAATAGTAATTGGTTTTGCATTGGGCACATCGATTATATCAATAGGTCTTTGCACTATACTTAATGCTTCCTGACTTGTCCCAATATGTTCATATACTTTAATTAAATGCATTCCCATGTACCATGCCAGGCCAATTAAATTAATAGAAGATAGGACTAAGGTTAGTTCTCCTAAAGTGATCCAATTCTCTCTCCAAGCATAAATGCCACCACCTATCATAGAGAAAATAAAAGTTTGGCTGGCAAGACCTAAAAATAGTTTCATTAATGCGTTATAGCCCATTAATTTATAAGATTTTCGTAATTCTTCTTCCTGAAATTTAGCTAAATATAGCTTTTCAAAACTGTTATTGGAGAATAACCGAACATTAACGATATTGGTTAATATATCTACTATTGTTCCATTTAAAGATGTAATAGTAGATGAATGTTGGTGAGAATAAACTGCGCATTTGCGAGTAAAAATATATGTTATAAAACAATGGAAAATAAGCCACCCCCCCATAATACCAGCAAATAGCGGATTAGCTGTATACAGAAGTATAATATTAATGATAAAAGCTGCAAGAACCGGGAATATTATTGTAAAAGTAATTATGACAATATTTTCTAAAGCATCCGGTAATCGAGAGATCTTATTAGCGATGCTGCCAGCAAAGTTATCAGAGTAATATTGATAAGAATGCTGAGTTGTATATTGGAATATAGCACTACGTATATTGGCTCGAAACTGTGGAAAAGTTTTAATTGATAGAAAGTCATATGTTCTAAATCCCAATTCTATAATTAACCACATTGAGATAAAAGTTAGTAAGGTGGGCGCCATCACCAGGAAAATATTACTTTTATTTAAGGAGTTTTTAGTTATTTGATCGATAAATAATTTTATGAAATAAGGATACACCGATTCTTGCACAGACCACCCTAACATGGTGGTTATCAAGATCAAAAAACGCCAAAATTGTGGTTTAATAAAATACCACATTAACGATAATACGGTTTTTGGTATACTTTGCATAAGCATTATTTTAGTATTTTCAGTAGATAATGTCGATTAGCAAAGATTATTACTTAAGTGTCTGTGCTTGTAAAGACCTATTAAAATTCAATTTTTACCTTAAACCTAGACTACTTAGGTGTAACCTCTCATAAAAAACTTAAGGAACTAATTCTATGTTTAAACGCGTCTAATCAAATAAAGAACAAAACTTAGGAACAAATATATGAAAACAAATACTAATAATAAAATTAAAAGTTATGGACAAGGAACCATATAATACAAAAGGAATGGCTTTATACTCTACCGATGGCCATTTTAAACCTATACAGTTTCAACGACGAGCTCTTGGACCAAAGGATGTTGCAATCAAACTAGAGTATTGCGGTATTTGTCACTCAGATATTCACCATGGTCTTGGGCATTGGAAAAAAGAAATTTTCCCTTTAATTCCAGGTCATGAACTAGCCGGAGTTGTTGTGGCTGTAGGAGCAAATGTTAATAAATTCAAAATTGGTTCCCGCGTAGGTATTGGTTGCTTAGTCAACTCTTGTCGCCATTGCAACCAATGCTTAGAAGGTTTCGAACAATATTGTGAAAAAGGTCCAATTTTAACCTATGGCTCTACAGATCGCGATGGTTCTATAACCCAAGGCGGATACTCTACTTTAAATGTAGTTGATGAAGATTTTGTAATTAATATTCCAGATCCAATTGATCTGGCTATTCTTGACCTAATTTATTGATTTATATAAAATATTTTTTAGTACATTTGGGTATAGCATGAATATAATAAACAAAAAGCTCCTTGTTGCCAGTCATAATCAAGGAAAAATTAAAGAAATCCAAGATTTATTCCAACCATTTGGCATTGAACTTATATCAGCAGCAACGCTAGGTATTTCTGAACCAGAAGAAACAGGAAGTACTTTTGAAGAAAATGCTCTTTTAAAAGCTAAATTTTGTATGAATTATAATACTCAAACACCAGTACTAGCTGATGATAGCGGTTTAGTAATACCAGCTTTAAATGGTGCTCCGGGTATTTACTCTGCCAGATGGGCAGGACCAGATCGCAATTTTTATAATGCTATGGATAAACTCGAACAAATGCTTATTAACAAGCCAAATTGTCAAGCTTATTTTGAATGTGTTTTAATATTACTTATGCCTGATTTTAGTCATAAAACATTTGTTGGAAAATGGCACGGCAAGATTACTTTTCCTCCAAGAGGTATTTATGGCTTTGGTTATGATCCAATTTTTATACCAAATGGGTTTAATATAACAGCTGCTGAAATGCTCCCTACACAAAAAAATCTATTGTCTCATAGAGCCATAGCTTTCAAACAATTAGTTCATCAAGTTTTACATAACTTGACCTAAACAATTGATTTATATAAAGTATCTTTGTGTAACTTAATAATAACCAGGAGTTTTTATCTATGGTCACCAAAATGGAAATGGGACAATCTATTACTATTACTGCCTTTTATAAATTTGTAAGTTTACCAAATTTCAAAGAATTACACCCAAAAATTCTAGATTTTTGTAAAGAACAACAAATTAAAGGTACCATTTTGCTAAGCCAAGAAGGTATTAATGCTACTATATCTGGGTTAGATCATAATATACATGCGGTATTAAATTTTTTAAAAAGTCATAATGAATTTACCGATTTAAATTATAAAATTGCTTATAATACTTGTCATCCTTTTTTACGACTAAAAGTGCGCTTAAAAAAAGAAATTGTTACTTTAGGGATCCCTAATATTAATCCAACAATACAGGTTGGTGAATATATAGAACCAACCGATTGGAACCAATTAATTTCTGATCCAGACGTTATTACTATAGATACTAGAAATAAATATGAAACTCAAATTGGCATTTTTAAAAATGCTATCGATCCTCAAACCAACTCTTTTAGAGAGTTTCCAGAATATGTTACTAAAAATTTTAATAATGTAGATCAAAATAAAAAAATTGCTATGTACTGCACTGGCGGTATTCGCTGCGAAAAATCTACTGCTTATTTGCTCCAACTAGGATTCAAAAATGTTTATCATTTAAAAGGTGGAATTTTAAATTATTTAGAAAAAATACCAAAAGAACATAGTTTATGGCATGGTGAATGTTTTGTTTTCGATACTCGTATCGGAGTCGATCATAATATAAATAAAGGTAATCATAATATGTGTTATGGTTGTCGTTATCCAATATCTACAGAAGATCAACAATCTTCCAAATATAAAGCAGGGGTACATTGCCCACATTGTTTCAATCGTATTACAGAAAAAACTTTAAAGCGTGCCGAAGCTCGTCAAAAACAAATATTGTTAGCCAAAAAACGAGAATATTCCTGCATGCAGCACCAAAAATAATTTAAAAACTATACTTCAATAGGTCTGGCTTGTTCCTCCAACATTATAGGCATATCATTTTGAATAGGATAAGCTAGTCTATCTAATTTACAAATTAATTCATTATTAGTTTTATTATAAATTAAATTACTTTTACAAATTGGACACACTAAAATATCTAACAGTTTACTCTGCAGCATAATTATATTTTCTCAAAAAATTTATTAAATAACTATTAAGCTCTTCTAACAAATTAATATTAACTATAATAGTTTGACACCAAAAATTGCTTTTAGCAAATTTTAGGCATTTTACGGCATCTTTTTCCGTCATAATTACAGGTAAATTATCATTAAAATTTAAATCTTTTTCTTGATAATTATAGTGATCCGGAAATTCATGAGTAATTATTTTGATCCCTTGATTTTTTAATAAATCAAAAAATTTTTTATTGTTACCAATACCAGATACCGCATGAACTTCGGTAAAATCCGCCGGGATCTTTATATTATCAGGATCAAGCAAATTATAAATTTGATCTGGTAATAAATTTATAGTGTATTGATTTTGATATTGATAACTCAAAGGTTGGTTACCATTAATAATAACTAAATCTACTGTATTTAATCTATATATTGGCTCTCGTAATGGTCCTAAAGGTAATAAATGTCCGTTACCAAATTGATTTAAACTATCTATTACTGCAATTTCTAAATCTCTTGCCAATTTATAATGTTGCAACCCATCATCACAAATAATTACATTAATATTATTAAATTTTTTTAGTAAAAATTCTATTGTCGAGACCCTGTTTTTACCAATTACTACCGGACAATTAGTCGCCTTCGCTAACAAAACCGGTTCGTCACCAAACATTATTGGGTCCGATCCCGTTGATACTAAACTTATAGAGGTGCTTTTAGATCTATATCCTCTACTGATTATTGCTGGTTTAAATCCCTGATTTTGTAAATAATTAGCAATATAAATTACTAACGGAGTTTTACCAGTACCACCCACAGTAATATTTCCAACAATTATAATTGGCAATTTAAATTTATGAGTTTTAAAGATTTTATACTCATATAATTTTTTTCTAAAAAAAATTATATATTTGTAAATAAGTTCAAATAAACAAAAAAATAAATAATAACCAATACTTACTCTTTTGTTATACCAAATAGTTTTAGTAAAAAAATTATACAGCCTCATTAGCTACTGTTTTATGTAAATTAGTGTAATATAAATCTTTACTTAATTCTTGGTGAGTTCCAACCGCCACCAATCTACCTGCTTCTAACACCGCAATTTGATCTGCATTTTCAATAGTAGACAACCGATGAGCAATTACTATAGTAACTCTATTAGCTTTTAATTTTACTAATGCTGCTTGTATCTGTTGTTCTGAGTTTGGATCTAAAGAACTGGTAGCTTCATCTAAAATTAAAATTGGTGCATCTTTTAAAATTGCTCTAGCTATAGCAATACGTTGACGTTGTCCTCCAGACAATAACCCACCATTGTTACCAATATAAGTATCTAGCCCGTTTGGTAATTCTTCTATAAACTCCATAGCGTTAGCAGCATTGGCAGCCTTAATTATCGCTTTTTTGGAAGCACCATTCATACAACCATAAGCAATATTATTAGCAACCGTATCGTTTAATAATATAATATTTTGATTAACAACAGCAAATAGCCTACGCAATTCTTGTAAATCTAAATCATTAATGTTAATGCCGTTTAAATTAATAGATCCTGAATTTACATAATAAAATCGTGGCAATAACGCAATCACACTAGATTTTCCAGAGCCAGATCTACCAATAATAGCAGTTGTTTTGCCGGATTCAAAAGTTAAATTAATATCCTCTAACACTAACTGTGGATCGTTAGCAGCTGGATTTGTATAACCAAAATTAACGTTATGTAAATGAATTTTGATATTATTTTTTATATTTTTAAAATTAATATTTTTAGATGGATTATTTGGTTCTATTGGTAAGCCTAATAATTCAAAAACACTATATGCTGCTGCTAACCCTTTAGCTATAACCGAATTTACTTCACTAAGTTTTTTAACCTGACGAGTTAAAGCAACCATCGCTGCACTTAAACCAACAAAAGAACCTGGGGTAATGATTATAATTTTATGAATAACAAGATAACTTAACACCGCACCGATACTACCAATGATAAGACCCATAGTTGATTCTGATAATGATGATACTTCTATAATTTTTAATTCTTGTTTAAGATTATAATTCATTAATCTATTAATTCTATTAGTTTCGGTGGTTATAGCTTCGAATATTCTAATAATTTGACTAGCCTCTATTACTTCATGAGTTAATTGCGATATATCGCCAATAGATTGTTGTACCATATCACTATGCTTTCTAATCTTAATATTAACTAACTGTAAGAATTTACTAATTACTGGTGCTAAAATTAATACTATTACCGTTAATTGCCAACTAATAGATAATATTACTCCAGTAAAAACAATTATAGATACTATACTGCTTAATAAATCTAATATTGAATCTGCTATTGCTCTAGATATTTGTTCAACATCATAATTAACTTTAGAGATCAAATTACCAATGGCGTTTTTACTAAAAAAATTAATCGGTACTAATAGCATATGTGCTAAAATTTTAGAACGAAAATCTTTAGCAACGCTTTTGGTTAGCCGGCCAACAAGATACTTGTTGGCAAACCTACTTACCCCCCAAGATAACGCGCTTAATAAAATTATTAATGGAAGAATTCTTTGTAAAAAAGACGGCTTTATAGCTGTAAAGCTATCAAATATTTGAGGTGCAACAAATTTATACACAAACCCTTCTATTAACTTGGTACAAATTAAACCTACAATCGCTAAAACTAATACTAATAAATACGGCTTTATAGTACGAAATAATTTTTTATAAATAGTCTTCTGATCCATTTAATAATTCCAAAAATTTTTATTAGTAATTCTATAACAATTATACAAGATAGTCTCTGAATTAAAGGCAAAATCTACAGTACCATGCTCGATAGTATTTAAAACTTTTGTATTGTTAGCTAAATAACGAGCTAAAATTTTTGGTTTTGGATGGCCATATCTATTCATGTAACCTGCAGAAACTACCGCATACTTAGGGGCCACTGCTTTAATAAAACTTAAAGAAGAAGAATATTTACTTCCATGATGCGGTATTAGTAATACATCTGCTTTTAACTTATTATAATTATTTTCCACCAAAACTTTTTCTGCTGTTTTACTAATATCCCCAGTTAATAACATGCTGTGTTTAGCTGTACTTATTTTTAATACACAGCTATTATCATTTTTACTAATCAAATTTTCTGAATTATTTGGATGCAAAAACTCAAAATTTACTCCATCTAATTCCCAACTTTGATTTGCTCTACATAAAGATGCTGTTAAATTAAATATTTTATAGTCTATATTGGTAACAAAGTTTTTAATAGTATTTTTTTGTTTAAGCAAATCTTCTAATCCACCTATATGATCAACATCAGTATGGCTAATAATCGCTTGCTCTATAACGTTATGATTAAAATTTTTAAAATAATTAGCAACCACTTTATTGTTAGCACCAGTATCATATAATAAAATATGATTTTTAAGTTTAATAACTACCGACAACCCTTGACCAACATCTAATACCGAAACTATTAGATTACCATATTCAGGTAATAACTTTTTATTAAAGAACAATGGTAAAAAACAAATTATTGCTAAACTACGATTTAATAATCCTTTTGGAGCCAATAACCATAAACTACCAATAAAACTTATAATAACTACCGGCAAAGTTGGAGTGGCTATATTAATAACAGCATACGGGATATTTTGTAATTTATTTAATAATAATGTTAATAACTGTAAATTTAAATCTGCAAACACTAAACTTTGTATTGCTAAGTCTATATTAAAAACTCCGTATAATAATAATCCTATTAAAATCCATGGTAAAATTAAAAAATTAACCCACGGCACTGCAACTAAATTAGATATTATTGCTACAAAAGATATTTTTCCAAAATATAATCCACTAATAGGTAATAACCCTATTAACATTGCCCAATTAGTTGCTATCAAATTAGCTGGTTTTTTATACAATAAAATACCAACTGCTAAAAACGATAGCCAAAAACCACTAGACAAACTAGCGAATGGATCTAAAATTAAAATTCCTATTAATGCCACACAATAAACCTGAATAACTGTAGTAATTTTACGAAATATTATTGCCAACAAAGATAGCGTGGTCATTATTAACGCTCGAATAGTTGCCACCCCAAAACCTGCTAAACTAGCATATAAAGTTGCAACAATTATACTAACAGAAGCTGCAACTATCGTTGCTGGGAATTTTTCTAATAACTGTACAGGTGCAAATTTTTTCCATAAATAACTAACAAACCAAAACCACAATCCAACTATAACACTTATATGCAAACCAGAAATTGCTAATAAATGTGCGGTACCAGTATTTTGAAAAATTAATAAATCTGATGGCAAGATACTATGTTTAACGCCCAACCCTAACGCTAAAATTATGCCTATCTTAGTTAAATTCCAATATTTTTCAGCTAAATTAACTTTATTAATAATCTTTTGTCGTAAATGATCTATAAAAAAATTTATTTTAAATGGTCTTTCTTGATAAGAGATGGTTAATAAATTATCAGAACTATTTATAACTCTGCCTATAGCCATAATATTTTCGATAAACATATATTTTTCAACATCGAAACTACCTGGTGTTGCAAAATTTCTGGGTTTTTTTAATTTTACATAAAATTGCCAACGATCTCCGATCGTAAGTTCATCTAGCGTATTAAACCATTTAAGACGGATTTTATTTTTGTCATTAATCAGAAAATCAAATAATAGTGCGTTATTGGCTCTAAAAGGCAGACCTATCACGGTACCTTGTACTAATGTTGGTTTGCCATCGAGAACGCTAACCAACTTGCCAGATTGTTTAAAATAACCGATATGCCAACAAATCCAACCAAACCCCATAGCAATTGTTAATAAAATTAATAATAAATATGGTAATAATTGATTAAACTGATTAGACTTATAATAGTGTTTATAAAATAATATTAA
>JBEKHL010000012.1:0-34221 GCA_050012295.1 Gammaproteobacteria bacterium | reverse complement strand
ATGTTGAGCTATGTCATGAAGCGTTAGAAAACTTATAAAAATACGGTAACGTAATTTATTTGATTAAACGCTGTTTGTATACTTAATACTAAGAACATGAATAACCGCTACCATTATAATACCAGTAAAGGTACCCGCCTATACCGGTAGATCCAGAACAAAAACATTTACTCCCTACAGTTGTTCCTTGGTATTGATTACAACCAGCAGGAGCGTTACCGCAATTGGTTCCAGGTTGGCTAGCATTGCAACCATTGCTACCACATAATCCCCAATAAATCTGACCAAAGGAAGTATCACCGTTTGTTATCGAACCTCCAGGACATTGTAAGCATTGGTTTCCACTTGGATAATAGCTATTACTACTACATGAAGTACACGCACTACCAGTACAAGAAGAACAACCCGTAGGGCATGAGTTACATGTGCTGCCACTTACGTAACCATTACATATAGTACAAGTAGTACCGCTATAACCGTTACTACAAGCACTGCAACTAGACGAAGATGTACAAGTAGAACAATTATTAGGGCAGCTTGAGCAAGAGTTTCCATTAGCATAGGTGCCGCTTGGGCATGATGAAACGCATGCATGATTATACAAATAACCACTACTACAAGCAGAGCAGTTGTTACCAGCAGTACAGGAACTACAATTGGTAGAACAGTTTGAACAAGAACCATTATTATTATAGGTACCACTAGGACAAGATGCGGTACATGCACCATTATTCCAAATTGGCGCATTACTATTACAACTGCAATTATCCATATCAAAACCATCTGTCAATTGCCAAGATTCAGTAAAATCACCGGTACCATAAATAGAAGAATTTGCCGGACAAGTTGTGCAAACTGTCGTACCATTATTATTATAAAGCCAACCACCACTTGTACATGAACTACAACTTCCATTAGCAGAACAAACATTGCAAGCATATGGACATTTTACACAACTAGAACCAGCAACATAGGTGGTACTAGGGCAGGATGAAACGCAGGCACTATTATATAAATAATTTCCACTACTACATGCAGAACAGTGAACACCGGAAGTGCAAGAAGTACAGTTAGTAGAACAATTTGAGCAAGAGCTTCCACTAACATAAGTACCGCTTGGGCACGATGGAACACATGTACTGTTATTATATAAATAACCACTGCTACATGCAGAGCAGTTATTGCCAGCAGTACAGGAACTACAGTTAGTAGTGCAATTTGAGCAAGAGCTTCCACTAACATAAGTACCGCTTGGGCACGCTGAAACGCATATATTTCCAGAACCTGGATTATAAATATAATAACCATTAGCGCACGTGGTGCAATTAGTAGGAGAAGAGCAGGCTTGACAATGAATGGAACAATAAGTACAGCTACCATCAGCAGCTATTTCGCCACCGCTAGGGCAACTACAATTTAAAGCATAAAAATTATTTCCTGAAGAAGTAGAATCCACTATTAATTGAGTGCCATTTATAGTTGGACATGTTCTGGTTACATTTACAATTGTATTAGAAGCAGAGATATTACTGTTAGCAGCACATGCAGATGTTGAACTATTAAGTTGATTACAAACATAAGTATTTATTCTAAAAGAATATGTGGCTTGTGAACCGCTAGAGGTAACATTTAATAGTTCCATTAAAAACCCTCCACAAGCTGATAATGCTGAGCTACCAGAAACATTTTGAGAAAACAAAGGATTTATCGAACTAGCTAGCGTAGTAGGTGGGGTGTTTATATAACTAACGTTATTGCCAGTACCGCCACTAGAACAGCTAATTGGAGTTGAGGACGGAGTAAAGCCAGGATTGTTAATATAACTTAAGTTTGTTGCAACTTGTTGTAAGTTTAAATAACCTGCAGGTCCATATATAGAATAATCCGTTGCTGCGCTTTTTGATATAATTACTGGCAAAAAAGTTCCATTATAAGTACCACTAGAAATATAAGGTGTAAAGCTTGTATTGCTTTTTACTACTACACCATTATTGGTAAAATTTATTCCTAACCTATTTATACCAGAATTATTAAGCTCATTATTATTATTCACATACTTTATTTGATTAGATACTGTATTTAAAATATTTTTAGCTTGGGCAAATTGTTGAATATTTATTATAACAGCATTAGAAGTCTGTTTTACGGCATTAACTATTCTAACCGTTGCTGTACTTGTAGCTATAGGGAGCGACGACAGCATTAAAGCAGCAAAATAAAAAAATCCACGATTACGTTTAAACAATAATTTCATAGCTATATTTTTTTACCTATATCGTTGACATACAACAACGATAGTGTAATAATTATGAATTTAGTATAAGTATGATTTATTAGGTCATTAATAAACATTATAAGCTAGAAATACAAAAAATCTAAACAGTGGTAGGGAGACATCTTGAATGCCAGAAATATTAAACGGACATAATTTTCAACTAAGTATATTAAGAGATTTACATAGATGTATTGTAGTAGAACCGTATAGCGGATCGCATAACTCTCAGCAGAATCAATATAGTGCAGAAGCTTTTTTTAATTCAAATGTTAAACCTAAATTTTTATCATTGTTTAATGGGTATCCTGGTTTAAACGATAATGAAAAATCATTACAAATAATAGAAGAAATTGTAGACAAAATTTTAGAAAAAATTTTAAGAGCATTAGATGACCAATCTGAAGAGTTGTGTAGATTTTCGCCTGCTGTAAAGCGTAACATTAAAGCTCTTATTAACAACACCAGCAGTCGCAACAATCTAAAAAAAAGACAATATAATTGTCCAACTTGCCAAGAATTTCGTAGACAAATGAATTTAGCAACAGACAGGCTTCCTTCTTTAATGAACAATCCCTTATTAGGGGCGTGGCGATTTTTAGATCCTCAAAATAATAGGATCAGCAATCGTGGTTCATATCTTTGTTTTAATTATGCCTATCCTACCTATGGAGTATTTAATAATAATCAACTTGAAGCAAGGTTAACTATATTTGGCACTCTTGTGAATACCGTTGGTTTAGACGAAATCAGCACCAAAGCTTTAACTACCATAACAAGTTATTATTTAGCTACAAAGTACAGTTGTTCTGGAGAAGTTCTTTCTAGCGAAGAACAACAAAATCGTTTTGGGAAATATATGCTGACTTTAACCGATGCGCTACGAGGATATAATCAAGACGAAGATCGTAATGGCCACGATAGACCATCTTGTCCTGGAGGAACTTTATCTAGATTAATAGAACATGGTAATTACGAAAATGACATAACATTTATGTCAAAAAAAACTTTTGTTACAGATGCTATTAATGCAGTAGTTATTGATAAATTAAATACAATTTTATCAAGAACCACAGTTAATGATGAGGTTATGCGTATCCAAGAAGCACTATTGCCAGGTTATAGTAATAGTGCTTTATTATCAAACATTCAAAACAATAGAGAATTATTACATCAAAGATATAATTTTTTTGCTACTAATAATAATAACGAAAATTTTTATCAAAAAATCTTAGCTGAAATGATTGCGGTTAGAGATAGTTTTTCTAATAGCACATATCATCGTACTCTTATAGGTGAAATTTTAATGTCCATTAGACATCTAAATTACCGTTCTTTTAGTCAAACTTTTAAAAATAGTCTCGACAATAATACCCCTTTCTTTCCTACAGAAGTTAATTTAATAGGTTATGCTCTTTCTGATCCAGCATTTGGTTGTTATAGTTTATTTGTAGACTTGTGCAGAATAAAGTCGCAACAATTACTACCACCTCCAGTTCAGGAAGCAATTTCGGACGCAGTAGCGCAAATAATCGCTAGCGAAATAATAGCGAATAATAATTTATCTAGTATTGTTGCTAGAGGTCGTTTTTGGCAACACGGCTGTGGCCATTCTGATCTATCAATAATTATTGGTAGTTATAAAAGAGCCCCTTATGCTGATGAAACTGACGAAAATTTTGTTACTAGAATAAAAGCAAACTCTTATAACGATGTTGATGGTATTACTAATGGATTAGGCAGTGTTATTAACGACGAATTACCAAATAAAAGAGAATTAATTGATGACATTGCCAATAACATTTTAAATAAGGTTAGAAGTCGTCAAAATAATACTGTAACGTCACCACCGCGAGCATCAACTTCAAGTGGTAGTAGCAGCAGTAGCAGTAATGCTAATATTTCTTCATACCCAGAATTTGAAGCAATAATGGCTAGGCATAGAGAGAGTTCAAGATTATTCCATCAAGAGTTTGATGCACGACAATTGTTTTTCGGGGGGTATAGTAGTCAACCAATTAGTAGGGGGGCGGTAGTTTCGTCGCAGCAAGCAGGAACTGCTGGTACAAGATTATCGTCTAAAGAAAAACGTAGAATAATGAATATATAATATACCCACCTTAGATCCTGCAGTTATATACAGGATCTAAAATAATTTATTTTAAAATTATCCCAATACTGTATAAAGTGGAATCTTTTAATTTGGCTATTTTATTAACACCATCGGTTGGTTGCAGACTTGACGTGTCTTCCCATCCTATTAATGCTCGTAATCCTATATGTTTATTAAAAAAATATTCAATCCCAGCAGAGAATCGCAAAAGGGGTTTTTTATTATTTGTACCTAAAACTGTAGTATCTAAATCAATTTCTGCTGGATCACCAACCCCTTTTGATTCTAGTAAATTTCGTATTAATTTTACGTTAGTATGCTTTATACCAAAATATCCTAAAATAGATAAACTACTAGATTCATCTAGATATATAGGAGAATACCCGGTAATTCCTAAATGCCACCCAGAAATTTTAACTTTACTAGAACATTTTATATATTCCATCGCTGTAGGCCCGGTTGATAGAAGGACATTCCCCAGTACGGTATTTCCACCATATATTGTAGAATTTCTCTTCCCTTCTAATGTACTTTCGTACCCACCTTCGATCCCAAAATAATCGTTAAATTTAACTCCAGCAAACAAATTACCAACCGGCAACTCGTTTTTAAATAAATTATCACCATAACCAGGTTCGAACTCAAAATGTTGTATTCCAACATCAACTCCAGCATACGGAGTTAAATTTAAACCGGAAAATTTAGTTTTTGCATAAGAAATACTTGGACTAAATAAAATTGCAGTAGATAACAAACCGCCAATAAATAATTTGCATTTATCCATATGTATTTTATCTCCTATATGTTTTATTAAATCTAATTGTTAATTGGTAGACATATATTTACATAATTTTTTTTTATATACAATTAAATTATCTATTGACATGCATCATATAAATTTGTTTTAGTATACCCCATTATTTCTAATTAAATTATTTAGTATTTTTTAGGATAGAAAAGTTTAATTGTTTCGTAGATGATGCAATTAAAGTTTATAGGAGATTATATTATGCCAATGCTTAGAATAGGCGTACCAGGCCCAATAGCAGCAATGATGCGAGAAGTCGATGGTCTACGATTACAAGACAAAGACACAGTTACAGCAAGCTATAAAAATCAATTGTCCGCGGCAGAAGAACAGAGAAGATTAGCTCAAATTGAACGAGATCGAAATTTAACAGAAGTTGCAAACCAAGAACAACAATATATTGCCAACTCTCGTTTAGTAGAGAATGCTTTAGCAGATATTGATGAAGGAAGAGTGTTGTCAATTAAAGCAATTAAAGACAGTAATAATAAACAAACTTGGGAATTGTTTTGTAAAGCGCTACCATTACATATAGCAATATTAAAAGATAAATTAAGAGTTGTTAAAGTTTTGTTGAACCCTACAAATCCAAAATTTCATATGGATTATATATCAGATAACGATCAATTTCCTCCGGCTTACGAAATAGCTCTTTCTTTAAAACGACATATTACTCAAACTCAACAAGAAATCCGTAATGTCATGGTTCAACGTGTTTTAAAAGACATAGCTAAATCTTCTGAAACCGGACAATTACGATGGTTTTTAAATGCAGTTATTATAGCGCCAGAATTAATTAATTCACCCATACCAGAACAACAAGGGCTTACTGCTGCTATGCAATTAGCTAAAGACAATCATCTAGCAGCGTTAATAACTATTGATGCAGATTTTAGTGAAGATGGGTATTTTAGTATTGTATTTAATAAACCAGATGATTTTGGAAAAACTATGCTTGATTACGCATTACAACAAGGGCATAAAGAATTAAGTTTGTGGTTGCTAGAAAAAACTAATTTAACTCTTAGCCCTATAGAAAAAGCTTGTGTTAGCGGTAATTTAACAGAAGTAGAAAGATTGTTAGCTATTAATGACGGTTCAGTTAATCCGGCAATTAGAGAAAATGCTCCATTATTATGGGCGATAATGCATAACCATAACGAAGTAGTTACTAAATTAATTGCTTCTGGTCGAATTAATATTGAAGCTAATAATAATATTGCAATAATTACTGCGGTTCGATATGGTCATTTAGAAATTGCTAAACAACTTATAGATGCTGGCGCAGACATTAATGCACAAAATGATTTAGCTTTAAAATTTGCTAAAGCAATAAATACTGAAACTCAAGAATTAAGATCTAAAAAACAAAGCATTTTAGATTTTGTCTACAAAGCTAAATTTGTTACCGAAAAAGCTATAAACGAAAGAAAAACTAAAGCTGCCAATAAAATCCAATATTCTTGGAAAAATTATCAAATTCGTAGTAACGAAGCAATCGAGAGAGAACGTGTTGCGGCAGAAAATGCCGCACGCGCTGCTGCTGCATTACAGGCGCAGCGAGAATTAGAAGAATTTCATCGAACTAGGCCATTAACAGTTGCTAACATTGAAGAGGCTAGACGTTTAAATATTGAACAACAATCACATCTTTTACGTCATTCTAGGGATTTATCTTCGATAAATTTACTAAGACAAATTGGGTGTAACATTAATTCTCCTAGAATAGCTGCTTTATTTGGTGCTTAACAAATAATTATGATAAATAAAAAAGGATGTTTATGCCAACTACAGAATCTGTTTTAAACGAACAATATAAACAACAAGATTTTCAATCTGACGCACAAAATCAAGATCAAGTTGATCGTATTAAATTATTACTTATTGCTGCACACAATATTGCCGAGCAAACAGAAGAAAAAGAGTTAGACGATACTTATATAATATTTACCATTAAGCAGGAATTACTTAAACAAGGGATTGATGAAAACCTAGCAACTGCCATAACTATAATTTATGGATCTTCTTATTTTTTAGAAAACAATGAAAGTGTTCCTAAACAACATCATTTAGAACAAGCTGCAGAATGGTTAGCTAAAAGTGAGGCTCTAATACATTATAAAGCCAACCAAGCATCTATAGTTAAGTTTTTACAAGAATATTTTAGTCCTAATAGCTCTGCAGAAAAAGCTGCTACCGCAGCTGCCTATTTAAAACAAGAAATATATTCTGGAAACTCTATAGAAGGACAACTTAAATATACAGGAAGAATAGCAGAACTTTCTTGGACAGCTTTTGTTATAGCCCAAGATTATGGAGCAAATTATTACTTCTCTCCAATAGATGGTGCTTTTAAGATTAATCGCAATAATCAAGGCAATGGACTTTATGCTGCGATTTTACCAAGCATACAAGCTGCATTAAAAGATGACGAAGATAATCCAATTCATAAATTAACTGTAAAACAATTATCTAAAAATATTAGAGAATTACTAGGTAAATCTAAAGGAATAATTGTAAAGCAGTTTAGCGATATCATCCGAAACAATGCTAATGTTTTATCGGTTCCATCTGTCTTTGCTGAAGAATTAAATTTATTAAAAAGCAGCTACCAACAACGGGAAAATCTTTCAGCTGAGTCGCAAAATATTTTAGATCAAGAGATTGCTAATTATTTGGAAATTATTAGTGCTAGGTATATAGAATTTGTTAATAGCAATCCAGAAACTGGTGGTGATATTGAACTACAAATTATTGCACATTATTACAATATCCATATTAAACAACATGCTCATTTATCTGATGATTATAACGCTATAAATACTGACGCTAAATCAATAGCACATATTTTTTGCGGATTACACCAGGGTCATTATCATAATCTCGAGCAACAAAAAGATTTAGCCATAAAAACCCAACAATCTTCTACTGATTATATTGAACAGGCGGCTTTCGCAACTAACCATGGCAAGTTAGAAAGTTATTTAGAAACAGCTATAGCTATTTTAGCTTTACATGACCCTGTAATTTGGCAACCTAGTAAACAAGTTAACTATGAACTGCTAGAACAAAAAATTCATGAAGCCACTCAGAAAACTAAAAGTATTGGCGTTAATTCACTAAAGCAACATAATGAACAATTATTAAAAAATAAAAAGCCGCCAGCAAAACAAGAAGCTTTCAAACGAGATTTAACTTTATCGTTAATACCATCTGAACAATTAAAAATTGTTGATCAAGAAGCAGCGGTTGGTATGGCTAATATTGAATTGATAGCGGCAGATCATAAATTAAAACTTATTGATCCCGAGCAAGATAAAAACAAATTTATTGCTGCTAAACAAACTCTATCCGTAAAAAGAGAACAATACTTAAATTCAAAAATGGTTCTACATAGAGCACACCAAACAGTACATGAAAATAAATATGCTAGAGGTTTAATAGCATACCATAACACTGTGTTTATAATGGAATTAAAAGCGTTGGGGGTAGCCAACCTACAAGCTTATCGTGCATGGTGGCAAAATATTATTGCGGAACAACGAAATTCTATAGAAACAACATTTGCGACCGTTAACAACCAAATTGATACATACTTAGTAGAATTAAATAAAGCTTACGAACAGAAACTAACAGAAGTAGATAATCATTATGCTGCGGTATTAAACAAATGTATTCAAGATTATTATTATCAACAACGATGTGTAACAGATGCAAAACGTACCGCTAAAAGAAAACGTCGACAAAAAATGACTCGTAATTTTGTAGGGATGGCTATTGCATCATTTGTAGCGCCATACTTAGCTGGATGCATGTTTCCAGGTGCCGCAGCAGTCGGTGGAGCAGCTGCTACAGCAGGTAGTGCAGCCACGGCTGGTACGGTTGCTAGTACTGCTGGGTTTGGTTGTACGGTAGCGACCGGAATAATAGGTGGTGCTATTAGCTCAGCAATTGCTGGTAATAATGTATTTAAAGGAGCGGCTCTTGGTGGGTTGTTTTCTGGATTTGGTTTTAAAGTAGATGAGATTTTAGGAGATTTCATTAAAAATAGTGAGCTATTAAAAGAGTCTTTAAGCGTAGCCGCTACTGCTTCTTTAAGCACCGCTATTTATAAAGGGAAATTATTAGATAATATTTTGGTCAGCGTAGGTGCTAATACCGTTGCAGGATTAATTGTGCCAACGCCTAAATTTGCTGCCAATAAAGATTTAACTAAACAACAGCTAAATGTTATAAATAACCGTCAAGTAATGCGAGCATTTACTAGAAGTATGACTGCATCTGTGGCTAATAAAAACTCTAATTTTGGTATGAGTTTAATGATGGCAGGTATGGGTGGTTTACAAACTTGGATTGGTCATCAAGCAAATATGTACGCCGAACAACGAAGAATTATACAACAACAGCAAAATTTTCAAACTAAACCGACCAATACTATAGGTGGTAGAATTGGTGGATATCGGGTAGATTTTCCAGGGATCGAACATCCTGGTGCAAGAGCGTTTCTACCAAGTTCATCCAGAAAGTTACCTAGAAGAGAAGAACATTATGGAGCAGCAGGTAGTAGCCAATCGGTAGCAGTACCTCAGCCACAACCAAATTTTACAGTCAAATTTGGAAACGCAGCATTAGATTTTCTTATGCCGGCAGCTTATGGGGATGAATTTGTAACTATAGGAGTTACTAACCATTTAGAAGAAGGTTTATTAAACAGCCTTCTTATTGGTTCTGGCCGTTCTTTTGTAAATGTTGGGCAAGGTATAAAGCAAGGATGTTGTATAGTTGGAGAAAAAATTGGATTAGTTCAACCAGGTACCTCTGATAGATATACTCAACAAATTAACAGAGATAAACATTTATATAGTAACACTCCAGTTGCACAATCTGTTTCTGGTAAGGTAGGAGAATTTGGTACAGACATGTTGCTGTATTCTGTTGTTCCAGCTGGTGCCGGAGTAAGAGGATGGAGACTAGCAGCAAGCTCAGCAGCAGCTGGCGGTTTTATTGGTGGATTACAGCCTACAGACGATGGTTTATTGTCCACTAGATTCCAAAATGCCGGCATTGGTGCTGTAGTTGGTGGAATTGTTGGACCATTAACTGGTAAAGCTATTGATGGGGTTAAGGGCGGAATGCTTAAACTTTTTGATGTAAGAAAAACTTCAAGTATGTTCAATACAACAAAACAATCATCTGGACTAAATTGGAATTTTGCATCCAGATTAGCAGAACAATTACAGGATCCTCGCTTATGTTCTTTAGCTGGCAAGCTGGATTCACGAAAGATATTACAATTGGCCAATAACCCAAAGGCAAATTTTTTTCTTGATAAAAACACGGGACATATTAATGTTATTCAGAAAGTTAATGGGATTTCAGGTAAATCTTTAAGAATAACTGTAATTAGAGATGAACAAAAAATTATTTCAGTGGGAGTAGTTAGAGATACTAGTTTACTACAATATACTAGCAACAGTTCTAGGTATATAGAAATTGGTGTCAAAAAAATGAGCAAACAAATAAAGGGGCCATGAGTAACAAATGAATAAAAAATTAAAATTTGATAGTTCTTTTGAAATGGAAAAAAGAAAAACGATTGCGTTAGATTTTTATAATAAAATTTTACACGCAGATGAACATCCTATTGTTGTGACTGATTCGGCATCTTTTTATGATATTTATATGGGAATAGATAGTGATGCTATAAATTTAATTTATAATCATTATGGTGTTGCTGTAGATAGTAAATATTTTAAAATGCCTTTTTGGAAATTGTTAGATTTTTTATATAAGGATAAACACGTAAACATTTAAGAATAGAAAAGTTTAAGTTTATAGGAGATTATATTATGCCAATGCTTAGAATAGGCGTGCCAGGCCCAATAGCAGCAATGATGCGAGAAGTAGATGGTCTACGATTACAAGACAGAGACACAGTTAAATGGAATTTTAGCTGTTGTAACATAGTGGTGATCTAAAAAATATAAAATTAAAGACTAAAGCAAAGACTAGAAAAACATGCAATAATTAAATTCTAAATATTACTCGTAACGCACGTAATGGTTTATGATTAATAGCAGAACTTCTCTCTTAAAAATGATCACATTAGATCTCGTGGATGGATTAACATAATGAGTAATATTAAAAGTCCCCATGACAAACTATTTAGAGCAAGTTTAAAAAACCTTGAAATTGCTAAAGATTTTTTTAAAATTCATTTGCCAAAATCAGTATTAGCTAAACTCGATCTAAATAACTTGGAATTTTGTAATAAATCCTTTCTTGATAAGGATCTAACCGGACAATTTTCAGATGTAGTATATTATAGTAAAACAGCAGAGGGAGCTGGAAATTATATCTACGTCCTCACGGAGCACCAGTCTACTCCAACAAAATTAATGCCGCTACGGATCTTGAAGTACCAAATAGCTATTATTGACCACCATTTAAAACAGCATCCTAAAGAAACTACTCTACCGATCGTATTTCCAGTGCTATTTTATCAAGAACAAGAAGATAAACAACCATACCCATACAGCTTAGATTTGATGGATTTATTTGCAGATCGTATTTTTGCCGAACAAACTTTGGTCAAGCCGGCTCATTTAGTTGATATTACACGTATTTCTGACGATGACATAAAAAAACACCAACTAGTTGGATTAATGGAATATTTACAAAAACACAGTCGAGATCGAGATTTATTATTAATAATTGAAGATTTAAAGCAATTAATTCTTAATACCTATGAGCGTATTGGTTCAGATGAAAATCTAGTAGTATCTTACTTAGAAACTAATTTATACTATATAATGAGTGTTGGTAATATCGGGAACCAACAAGAGTTTATTAGACAATTAGAAACAATCCCGATCATAAGAGAGAAAATTATGGGTTCATTGGCACGTAAATTTCAAGAAGAAGGTATCGCTGAAGGTAAAAAACAAGAAGCTAAGCATATAGCAATAAACATGCTAAAAAAAGGGCTACCAATAGCTACTATTGTTGAAGTTACTGAACTACCCAAGTCGGAAGTAGAAAAGCTACAAAACCAAAACTAACTATTGGGTGGTCTTGGTCAATATACAAGTGCGGATGCCGCCAAGGAAGCATTAGTACAAATCAAAAACTAGCAAGCAACCTTTGTTTAACAACAGGGTTTATTTTGGTATCTTTAAAATCTTCTATAATGCCATGTATATTGTTGGTATACTGCATTAAACCATATATTATATTATCAGTAGCTGTATCCCCAATAATCAATCGTTTTAAATCAAGATATTCGGCCTCTTGCCAATCTTGGCGTGCCTGGTCTAAATCTGTTTTTGTACGCATTACATCATAATCTATAAATTCTGCTTGTTGAGTATTATCATCCCAATAACAATTATCTGGTAGTGCATCGTTATGAATATATCCTTTTTTATGTAATTCGCATAAAGATTTAATAACTGCAAATATAATATTGATTTTATCATTAATCTCTACACAACGATTAATTGCATTAGTAACCGCTTCTCCAGCAACAATTTTTTGTACTAAACAATAAACATTGTGCGCTTTACAAGAGGCAGTTATTAAATTTTCAATTATAAATAAATCAATATATTTATCTAAAAAAATATAATTGCGAATTTCTAATCCACCAACATTCGGCTTTATTTTAGCGATATATTTTTCAGAAGTAACTTGATCTTGCAGTTCGAATACTGCTAAAGAACATGAACCTCCTGGTAAAATCTTGGTTATCTTATAAGGTTTGTTACCATAGTAATATATTGTATTGTCTTTGCAATTTAACACACCGCAACTTCTTAGTTTTATCGCTTGTTTAACCAAAACCCTACAAAAAGGTTTATCTATAGCTAACTTTAAAGCAGTATTACCGTGAATGTTTTCCACGAGCGGATTGGCATCTAAATTTAATAATGCCCTAACCACACGAAACTGATCATTTTCTACGGCTAACGTTAATGGAGTGACTCCATTAACGTTAACTTTATCTAAATTAGATAAATCAAAATTATATTTTTTCAAAAACAAAAACAACAACGGAGAAGCAGATAATGTATTATACATGCAAAGTAGCTTTAGTAACCTTTTCTTTAGCTTTAGTAGTGTTTAATTTTGTCTCATCTATTACAAAAGCTATTTTTGTAGTAGCACTTGCTGGACAACCAGCAGAAAAACTTAAAACTTTACTTAAAACCTCATCGGTTTCTTCTAAAGAAAACAAGTCGTTTGGATCTTTAAATCTCCAAATATTCCCCTCAACATCTCGTATACCTTTTTTAAAACATTGATTCACCTTAATTCGTTGATTAAATTTTTCTAATTCTTCAGCAGTTTCTTGTCCAGGTTGGCAATTACCTAATAAATAATAATAAGATTTTTGTTCAATATCACGATGATGGTGATGATGATGTTGATGATGAACCGTTTCGTTATCATAATAATTAACGCTTGGATTAGCAGATTGATTATTTGATTGACTACTTGTTGTCGGTGACACATGATCGCATATTAAAGATATTCCGGCTTCTTGTGTATAATCATGTTCATGTTCTATTAATGATCCTAACCAATTAACAAACCATTGTTTGCCTGCCAATAAAGTATTCATTATCTTTTTAGTTTGATTTTTAGTGTCTATAGGCAAGCTTCGTGCTATCTCTAATCTTTCAGTAAAAACGCTTACTTCTTCTTCCATACCAGCGTCATGCAAAGATTGAACAAATTCTTGCCTAAAATCATTTAGGCTCTCTTCGAATAAAATATCATTAATATTATCTATTATTGCTGGTTTAACATTAAGATCTTTATCTTTAATGGATTTGGGTAATTTGTTTAATTTTTCAGTAATGCTTTCGTTTTTCAACAAAATGTGTAAACAAACTACTGTACTACGCATAACACCCATTATGCTATCTTTATTTGCTTCAGCGCAAGTTATATCATCAAACACTGTTTTTCCCCTTGATTTTTTTTGAAAAATTTAGTTATCTATTTTAAGGTACATACCGATAGTATTGATATCATTGAGTTTATATTTAATAATAATATAACAATATAATTATGCCCAACGTTTTACATATAACTTTAGAATATAATTGTGGGGTAGGCGGTATAAAAACTGTAGTTAACGGTTTGTTACCTGCATTGCAGAAAAAAGGTATTAATATTTTTGTAGCCACCCCATACTATGATTTCTTTAAAGATCTTTTTAACCAAACTCATGTTGAAGCTAAACCAGTTACAACTATAACCCATACTTATAAAAAAATTTTACACACATCTATAGTGTATCAAGTAAATAGCAGCGTTGATAACAACCAAACTTATGTTACCCATTATCTTATTAAACCAATACATAATTCCCCAATAGAAAAAATATTTGATGTTGGAGAACCACAAAACATTTATCAAGCATTTGACTATTCTGAACCGCAAAACCGAATCGAATATTTTAATAGCGCCATAGCAACAGCAATCAATAATCATTCTCTTGATTCTTTTGATATTATACATACTCATGCCTGGCATACGGCATTGTCTGCTTGTTTAATAAAAGAATTTAAACAAAACACTTGGACTTATTCAATACCTCCAAAAATAATTTCAACTATACATATGTTATCAAACGACCAGGGTAAATTAATTAGTAAAAAACATATTGCTGACACTTTAAGCTCTGTAGGATTACCTCTCAACCAAAAATTTTTAGATCCTAATTATAATTTAAATCAAATGTATCTCATGTTACAATATTCAGATCAAGTAGTTATGGTATCTAACGGCTTAGTTCGTGATGCCCTTTCCAATAAAAGCTATGGTCTAGATACAATTTTTAAAAAATTAAAAAGAGAGGATCGCTTACACGGCATAACTAATGGTAACACTATTAGAAACTGGGATGCTACTTTGCCAGAAAATTTAGAAAATTACGCATTTAAATCTTCTATTGTGGAAGGCAAGCTAAAAATAAAAGAATTTTTAGCTTGCAAATACCCCAAACTTAATAATAAGTTTAATAATATATGGTATTTATACGTTGGACGATTTGGCGAAGAAAAAGGTATAGATATGTTGCCACATGCCTTAGAAACGATCAATAAACATAATGGTAATTTAATTATTATGGGAACTCAAGTATCTAAAATTCCAAATCAATACGTTAACGATTTAAAACAAAAAGATAATGTAATTGTAATAGATACTATGCAGGAACAACTAAAAATTGGTAAATATTTTAGAGCCGCATGTGAATTTACTATTATACCATCACATGTGGAAGCATGTGGTTTAGTTACCATGGAAGCCATGGAAAGTTGTTCTATTCCCATTGTTTCTAACGTACAAGGATTACCAGATACAGTTATATCGTTAATAAACAACATGGATACAGGCACTGGTTTTATTTATGAAGATGATACGGCACACAATATAGATAATTTAAAAAATATAATAGATATAGCATATAATTATTATGTTGCCTGGAGATGTGAAAACAAATTAAACAAACTATTTTTCAGGTTAACAAAACATGCATATTCTTACGACTGGAATAATGCCCCATCAAATAATTATCTTAATTTATACCAACAAACAATCAAACAAGGATCCGCTACCAGTCCACACATTCATACCGCACAGCCTACTATTAATGTATTGCATGTTGCCTTAGAATATGCCGAAGCGACATTAGGTGGATTAGGGGTTGTTACTACGCAAATGTTAGACGCTCAAAATAAATTTAGATTAAATGATAATCCAGAAGCTATATTTAACGCTAGCATTATTACACCATATTATTCTATTTTTAATCATCTTCCGGTTAAACACATTACCAATATTAAACATATTTATAATCATAAAGAGGTAGAATCTTCTATATTTTTAGTTGTCGGTAATCATAACAAGCATTATTTAGTAAAACCTTTTTTATCAAATTTGTTTAAAATAAATACTGTGTCGGACATCTATGCTAATTCTTATAACAGTACTTTTATTGAGCGGCTTAAATACTTTAATAGTGCTGTTGCAAGTTTTGTTAATTGCAGACAAGATTGTACAAATCACCCTGATCCTTCTCTTTTACAATTACATGGTTGGCATACTTCATTAGTTGCTAAATTATTAACCGATTATTATGCTAACACCTCCATAAAAACCATATTTACGGTACATATTAATAATAACGATCGCGGTACTTTTAATGGTGCCGCATTAGCAGGGATTGGTTTGTCTTTTTCTAAACAAGATTATATTTTAAAACAAATCGGGGTAAGTTATGCTGATCAAGTAATAACTGTCTCACCAGAATTATTAACAGAATGTTCTTCTATTGACCCAAAAGATCCTAAAGAAATTATTATATTAAAAAAAGCGTTTTTAAGAGCAAAATTAACTAACAAACTTATTGGTATATTAAACGGCATAGATTATAAAAAATACGGTTATATCGACAAATTAATCGGTAATACTACAAATATTGTGTCTAGTAAAAACGTAATTAAAGAGCAACTTGCCACCATACTTTCTAAGGATTTATTATGGAAAATAAATCCAAAATTACCTGTAATATTATATGTCGGTAGGTTTTCACCAGAAAAAGGTATAGACACTTTTGCTAGTATTATTAATTCAATACAGGATAGAGCAGTATTTTTTGCAATAGGCAAAGGAGTAAACGAAGATGTATTACATTTAATAATGAACAACAGCAGACAAAAAGATAACATTTTTATTACTTTTAGCGCCAAAGAACAAGTAGAATATGGTGAATTAATGCGAGCATGTGCCGATTTTGTTTTTGTGCCATCTCATATAGAAGCATGTGGTTTAACACCAATGGAAGGATTTGCAAATGGTTCTTTATGTATTACATCTGGAGCCGGCGGTTTAAAAAATTCAGTAGTGCCTTTAATTTGTAACAATAATGTTTACACAGGAAACGGTTTTATTTACGAAGATAATAATTATGAAGTTAATAATAATGCTTCTTTGCCTAATACTGTTAATACCGCTCTTAATATTTGGAATAGTTTAACTGATTTACAAAAAAATGCTATTCACACTAGAATTATGAAAGAAGGTGAACAATTTGATTGGTTAGCAAATAACGGTTCTACCCATAAATATTTAGATACATTCAATAATGTTTTATTATTTCAAGATCGAAAACCACTATCTAAATTATCTGTAATTGCTAAACAAGAAGCAGCAAAACAATTGCACACTCCGCTTACAAAGCGCTACCGGATAACATAGAGCTATTGCAATATATTGTGGTGTTTCCATTCATAAGTTATTAATCATAATAAAGATTAAAGTAATATTATACGATAATATATTATATTTATAATAATTATTAAGTATAAAAATATTAAGGAATAAATATCTATATGTTTAATTCCAGCTTAAGTAGCGATCTTGATGAAGAAGACGAAGAAGATGACGAATACCGCGACGAAGAAAACCTAGTTAAAGACATAGTGCAATTTGAGCCTAATATTATTGCCATGTTAGAAGCTATACCTGAACCTATTATTATTATTGATCAAACAGGAAAAATTGTTTTAACAAATTCTATAGCGCAAAATTTATTTAACTATACCGAGACAGAAATACTTAACAAATCAATTGAATCTCTAATGCCAGAATGTTTTAGAGACAAAATTAAACCAATTATTGAATCTATCAGCGTTGGTAGAACTACCATTCTTGATTTTCATGGATTAAAGAAAAGTTGCGAAGAATTTCCCATTGACATTAGTTTGAATTCGATAGATATAAATGAAAAAATGTTCATATTAGTAGGAATTAAAGATTTAACCAAACTACAATTGTATCATCAAAATTTAAAAGAAAAAACAGACGAACTAATCGAACAAATTTCCATAACAACTACTACGGCTCTACTTAATAAACGACAAGAAGAATTTATTAATAATGTTTGTCACGCACTTCGTAACACTCTTAATTGTATTTATGATACTGTACCACTATTGATAAAATCTTTTAATTCACTTAAATTAGAAACCGATACTGCCCACCAATCATCGGGAGAAATAATACCATGTTTTACAGAAGTAGAAAATTACTTAAAAACAATTGAACAATGTGCTGAACAACAAAGAACTATTTTGGATAATACATTAACCTTATCAAAATTAGAACATAATAAAGTAGAATTAAATATTAGTTCGTTTGAACTAGTAGAAACCGTTACAAATACGCTTTTAATCTTTGGACCTCAATTTAAACAAAAAAACTTGAAATTATTACTAGATTTACCTAAAAATCCGGTATGGTTAAAAACAGATCCATCTCAATTGTCGCAAATTATTATTAATTTAATATCTAACGCTCTTAAATTTACCAATGTTGGGTACATTACGGTTTCTGCCGTTATTGAACCAACTTTAGATCTTTTTACAGAAGATATTATTATAAATTTTGTTGTTAAAGATACTGGAAAAGGTATGTTGCCGCATGAAACAAGTAATTTATTTCAAATTTTCAACCAAACTGGCAGCCATAAACATAGCATCACAGAATTAGGCCTTGCAATAAGTAAAAAAATGATAGAGCTAATGGGTGGGTCTATTCAAGTAGAAAGCGAAGTAGGACACGGTACTCGGGTTTCTTTTTCCATAAAAGGTAAATATTTAAACGAGGAAGAACTATTAGATGCTATACAAACAAAAAGCTTACTAAATAATATCAAAACTAAAAAATCTATATTACAAAGAAAAAAAATTTTAATAGTTGGAGACAATCATAATCAAATAAACACATCCATCTTGTTTAAGCAGTTAAATCAACATGGATGTATTTGTTATACGGCAACAGACGGAAAAATGGCGTTAGAATTGCATGCCAAAAATCGTTTTGATTTAATTTATATGGATATAGAAATACCACTAATGAATGGCTTGGAAGTAACTAAAAAAATTCGTGAAAAAGAAGTATTACTAAATTACCATACACCAGTTATTGGGGTGTCTAGTTATAGCGGTACTTCTAAAAAAGATCTAGCAATACAATGTGGTATGGACGATTATCTAACAAAAACATACACCCCAAAGGAACTATTAGAAAAAATTATTGAACATATTATAGTAGATGATGAATGTCAGTATAAAAGTAAAGATGAAAGAAAAAAATCGGTTAAGCAAACTTTGGCTATAGAGGTATGTTCAAGTTGTGCATCACAATCCTCCAGTACGAGTAACAGTCCTAGACCTCTTGTAACAGTATTTCCATGTTTTACACCAGCTTTTTCAAATAGAGACAATATGCATCATAAACAAACGGATAGAATAGATACTGCTGAAACAATAAGAAGAGATAGCAATAAATGTGTTATCTTATAAAAATTTAAATTAAGGAGCTGTCCAAGCAAGAATAACTTCCCCATTTTAAAAATCTCTTAGGCACCATTCATTATATTTTTACGTTAAAACCATGTTTTTATTCTTTCAGGCTGCCTAATTAATTTTTAAAATGGGGAAGTTATTCTTGGACAGCTCCTAATTTTGGTCTTTTATAAGCATATTACCAGCTTCTTCAGCACTAGTTGGCTTCCCGAAATAATAGCCTTGCGCCTCATTAGTGAATAATTTAGAAAGAACCTCTAACTGCTCTTTAGTTTCTACACCTTCAGCAATTACATTTAAATGTAAATTGTTTGCAACGGTTGCCATAGATTGAACAATTGCTTTAATTCCAGGATGGTGGTCAACTTCTTTAATAAATGTTCGATCAATTTTAATAGCATCTACGGGGAATTGTTTAACTAAACTTAATTTTGAATAACAAGTACCAAAATCATCAATATTAATACCAATACCTAACTGTTTTAGTTCCATAAGAGTTGGCAATATTACATTACCGCTACTTAAGAACACTCTTTCAGCCATTTCAATTTCTAAATACTTTGCTTCTAATCTAGTTTCCTTAAGTACTAATTCAACGGTTTTTACAAAATCAGTTTCTCTAAGCTGGCGTTCGGAGATATTTACAGATATTTTAATTAGAGGTAGATTATTATTGTGCCAGGATTTTAATTGAGCGCAAGCAGTTTTTAATACCCAAAGCCCAATTGGAAAAATTGTTCCTGTTGATTCAGCAACCGGAATAAACGTATTTGGTGGGATTAAACCTAATTTTGGATGTTGCCAACGTAGTAGTGCTTCCATTGCCACAATTTTGTTATTTTTTAAATCTATAATTGGTTGATAATTTAAAGAAAATTCATTTTTTTGTAACGCTGTATGTAAGCCATTTTCAAGTTGCAGCCGTTCTAACAATTGTTCAGACATTGCTTTGTTGTAAAATTCAAAAGTATTTTTTCCTTGTTCTTTAACATGATACATAGCTATGTCTGCATTCTTAATAAGAGTATCTGGATCCTGACCATCTTGAGGATAAAAGCTTATTCCCATACTTGCGGTAACTATAATTTCTTGATTAGCTAGATTATATGGTTCAATAATACGTTCAAAGAATCTCTCGACTATTTTATAAAAATATTTTAAGTCAAAAGTAGCAGAGGTTATTAGTACCACGAATTCATCTCCACTTAAACGAGCCACAGTATCATGTTCTCGAATATATTGTTTTAATCTTTGTCCAAAAATTTGTAATAATTGATCACCTACATTATGCCCAAAAGTATCATTAACTGCCTTAAAAGAATCCAGATCAATAAACAATGTAGCTATATAACCATTATTACGTTTTGCAAAAGCAATATTTTGTTGTAAACGATCTATTAATAAATGTCTATTTGGTAGGCCAGTTAAAATATCAAAAGCTGCTTGTTGTTCTAATTGTTTTTCTAAATTTTTTCTTTGCGAGATATCATGAAAACTATAAATAATCCCAGGCACTTCGGTTTCACTAAATTTAGTATTAATAATTTGTTCTAGACAGGTGCCATTTTTTAGTTCTACCTCACTTATTAGTACTTGTTTTATAGGTGGAGTAAATTCTAAAGTAGCAGTAGCTTTGGTTTGCATATATTTAAATAGTTCGGTTGCTTGGTCTTGATTTAAAAGATCAACAGAAGAGATCTCCCATAATTCTATAAATTTTTGGTTATATAGCAATATTTTATTATTTTGATCGACAACAAGTAGACCTACTGGTGCAAATTCAAATGTTGCTTTAGTTAATGATAAGTTTTTTTCTAATTTTAAAGACCTGTTGTCATCTATTTCTTTAGAGATAGCCATTAATAACGTCCTAAAAATTTTAAGATTTAATATTAATTTTAGTTAATTAAATACCAAATAGCCAAAGTAAGAACTAATTGCATTAAATATATTCAATGTTATATTTAGTGAAAATTAATAATAGGTACAGTGTCTTATGTACGACGAACAATATCTACAAGCTAAAAATTATGAGAATGGTTTTGAAGTAGAAAAAGATGAACTTAAAGCATTTGAATTATATTATCAACTAGCTAGCCAAGGACACGCACCAGCACAATATCGACTCGGAAAAATGTACCTAGATAATTTATTATACGAACAACATTTTTTTAAAGATTCATTATTACCAAAAACTATAGCAATATACGAACAATTAGCTAATATCGATGACGATATATTTGCTCAAGCTACTCTTGATAGGATCTATAAATCAAATATATGTAATGCAAAAGCATTGTTCGAATTAGCTGCTAAACAAGGGAATACTGACGCACAGTGTGCGCTTGGAGAACTATATGCCAATGGTAAGGGTGTTAATCAAAATATAGATAAAGCAATAGAACTTTATCAAGCAGCAATTCAGCAAGGCAATATAATGGCTAAATTTAGACTAGGGGAGATCTATCTTGCTCAAAATAATATAGAACAAGCAATAGCATCATACAAAGAAGCTGCTAATGCAGGGTATGCTCCAGCACAATATGATCTTGCAGTTAGGTATGATAGCGGTAACGGTGTAGAAAAAAACATAGAGTTGGCATTAGAATTATATAAAAAAGCTGCTTACGGATGGCATGCTCCAGCACTATATAATTTTGCCGTTAGATATACTACTGGTGACGGAACAGTAAAAGATGAAAACACGGCTGTATTTTTTTTTCTAAAAGCAGCAGAGCAAGGACATGCTGAAGCACAAAACGTGCTTGGGTTAAAGTATGAAAATGGTCAAGGTGTTGAAAAAGATTACGTTAAAGCAATAGAGTGGTATAGTAAAGCTGCCGCACAAAATCTAGCTACAGCACAATTTAACCTTGGTGAAATGTATAATAATGGTTATGGGGTAAAGCCTAACGCAACAAAAGCAGAAAAGCTACATAGAAAAGCTGCAATCCAAGGTAATGCCGATGCACAATTTAATCTTGGGGTAACATATACCGCTTGGGCAGAACTAGTTAATGCTGATGATAACTTTAGTCTTGCTAACGACGAAGAATTTATTATTAAACAAAAAGAAATAACCCAGCAACATCTAAAATCTGCGGTACAATGGTATCTAAAAGCTGCAGTACAAGGTCATGCTGAAGCTCAATATAATCTTGCCTTAATATATATGGCAGGAACTGGTGGGGTAACCCAAAATAAATCTATAGCAGCCAAATGGTATATAAAAGCTGCTGAACAAGGCCATAAAACAGCACAACATAATCTAGGGGTTATGTATGATCATGGAGACGGTGTACCTAAAGATGAGGTTAAAGCTTTTGAATGGTACCAAAAAGCTGCCGAACAAGAATTTGGTCCTGCTATGTTTAATCTTGGAATAGCCTACGACAGCGGGCGTGGTATAAAAGTAATAGACAAAAATTTGGCATTTATGTGGTACCTACGAGCTGCTGAAAAAGGAGTGCCAGCAGCACAATATAATGTTAGCGTTATGTATGATGATGGTGTTGGCGTTGAAAAAAATCCAACTCTGGCATTTAAATGGTTTCATGAAGCTAATAAAACCGGATATATAGATATGCTTAGGATAGCACTACGTGAAAGGCAGGAAAATAATAAATTACTTAGTAGTAGTGATAAAAATGGTAGTAAGAACGCAAGATGTGTGGCAACCTGTTAAACACAGACATATCAAGCAAAACACCAGGTCACCGATAAGATTATCAATAAAAATTAATTTTTATCTATAATGTCGCTGGCGCAAAATTATAATAATACTATTTTTACCATTCAATCGACATCACATTAGCTAGAAGGACCACCAAACCTCATGGTCATCATGGTAGTAGGGTAGGAGGAGCAACCACTGCTCAATGTAGAAAAACCTCTATTGCTAGTTCCAGAAGAAAACATGTTAAATAAACCTGGAACAGTATTTTGTCCAGTAGATTCTTCTTCACCGCTATATTTAAATGCATCTACATTGTCTTGTACAAATATACCATATTCCCTTAAAGCATTCTTACTGGTTAAATTTACAAATATATTACAAATTTCTTTACATTGTTCTAAGGTTAAGCCTGATCTCTTAAAAACAGTATACTTAGCATCTCTAGTTATTGTAGCAAAATCTATCGTAGGTAACTCAACACTTTCTGTACTTTCAGGATATAAATAGCTTGTTATTGTTGTTAGAATTTTTGGTATAATAGTCTTGCCAACAGTATCATGATAAGCAGGAAAGTTAATCTGTGTAAATATAAGGCTCTTTACATCACTTTCAGGTGGTTTTTCTAGACTAAACCACCATCTTCCAAAAGGATTAGGATCATGTATTATAGCTTTACCTTGTAAAGGAGTAACAAGAGCTTTGTTATGAACTCCTTTAAATAATTCTTCTTTAAAAAATTCTTCAAGCTTTTTATAAAATGGTGTATGCAAATTATAAAAATCTATTTTTATACTTCCAGCACCAATAACTATTCTTAAACGCACTGCTGAATATTCTGTCAGGAATTTTTGTTCTTGGACTAAATTTAAAGTTTTTAGATCTGTAGAAGTTGCTTGTAAAGCGTCCAAAGTAAGGCCAAAAGTAGCTAATAATTTTAATTGTTCTAAATTAAGTATATCTTTTTTGGATGATAAATCATCTAAAATTCTTATTGTTTCTTCATGGTTAAATAAAGCAATATTAAGTAAAAATTTTAAATCTTCTTTACTAAGAGATGTGCAACAAATTTCTAAATTATTAGACAATTCTCTTATTGCTGCTAATATAATTAGATCTTCAATAATCCCAATAGATTTATGGCTTGTACATACCTCTTTTAAATGGTTTAAAGCTGATTGCAGCTGTTCTAGTTTCATTTTCCAACCCTTTTATTTTATTTGTTTTTACTTAAATTATCATTTATTACTTTTTCTTACAACCAGAGTAGTTGCACCGTATTATCCAAGTATTATTGCTATACACTAATCTTAAAGGTAAAGTTCCTTCGATAAATGATTATTGGTATAAAAATTTAAAATTGATGGACAAAATGGTGATTATGCAATTTCGCGCCAGCGACTATAATATAAATATATATTTTATCTGAATAACTCAAAAACAGGAATAAACAAGGATCTTAAAAATGATAAAACTTTTAAGTCTTTCTATTATAACCCTAGGGCTAAGTGCTTGTGCAGTAGTACCAGAAGAAAGAGTTTATTATCAAGGTCCTAATCCAGTTGTAGTATATCCAGCCCAACCATTTGTAGAAGAATCTATAGTTATAGGGGGAATGCCTTACTATAGATACTATCACAACGGCCATTATTACTACCACCATTCACCGCACCATAGACCATAAAACTCTAAGTTTTAGCATTAAACCAATATGCTTTACCAAAATTTGGAGTTATAAATTGTTCTTGAGAAATTTGATGTTTTTGAAGTGCTAGATTAAGTTCGTTTACAGGCTGCAGATAACCATCTGATGCTAGTTTAAAAGTCTGAAAATGGCTAGCTATTGAATAGGTTGATTTTAGATTTTTATGTACTAGTACTGCTTCTTCTGGATCTATATGCACATCTTTCATAAACCAACGCGGTACAAAAGCTCCTATGGGAATTATACTTAAAAACACCTTATATTTAGAGCCAATGTTTTTATATAATTTTTCGTTATAACCAGAATCACCAATAAAACAAATATCTCCTACTGGAGTTTTTATAATAAAATTACCCCATAAAGCTTTATTGCGATCAAACAACCCTCTAGCAGACCAATGTTGAGATGGCTCAAGATAAATTACAACGTTATTAGCTACCAAAATTTTTTGGCTCTGTATTTTTAAACATCTTATAATCCTTATTATTCCCATTATTTAAAATTATTTAAAAAAGTCAACATAGATATGTCTATGAAAATTTGATATGTTTGAATTAAAAATAAGAAAGCAGGGGGTTAAAAATGAATGACACAACAATAAAACCTTTAATTATAGTAATGGTAGCAACTATTTTTTCTTTAGGAACAGCGCTTAGTGGTTTTTTTATTGGCCGATCTATTGAAAAATTTAAGACTAGCGATCGTGCCATTGTGGTAAAAGGCTTTTCCGAACGAGAAGTTAAATCTGATACTGGTGTATTAATGCTTACTTTCAAAAATCCGGGTAATGATTTAGTAGAAATACAAAAGAAAAACGATCAAGACATAAAGACTGTTATGGCTTTTTTAAAAACCAAAGATCTTAAAGACGAAGAAATAACTCTTGATGGAACAGTACTATTTGATCGTCAAACTAGAGAATATGGCGGGGAACCAGAAAAAAGCGAGTACCGTTATATCGTAACTACTCACATAAAGGTTACTACAAAACAAGTGGATATATTTAAAGATATTTCTAATCAAACTGCCGAGCTAATTAAGCAACAGGTAAATATTAGCTCCAATCCACGTTATTATTTTACCAGCTTTAATAATTTACGAACCGAAATGATCGCCGAAGCAACCCAAAGTGCTAGACAAGCCGCTTTACAATTTGCTAAAGATTCAGGATCACGAGTGGGGGAAATTAGAAATGCCGTTCAAGGAGCATTTAGTATTACAAGTCCTAACGAAGAGTATAATGAAGCGGGTAGCATTTATAAAAAAATTCGTGTCGTAACTACAGTAACGTTTAATCTAGTTAATTAATCCACCTCTTATGAAACAAGAAACAAGCATCTTGACTCATAATCTGAGCCTATGCTCATATCATTGGCTCTTTTAATTTAGAAGACCCTGCTAATTTCTCAGCTTTTTCCCAATTAGCAGTTGATTCATAGTGGTTCAGCACTTCCGGTATAGTAGCCGGGATATTCAGAAATAGCGGAGTAGGTATAGGAGGGTGGGATGATTCAGGGAATTCACAATAATATTTTGGAATCACCTGTTTTATACTAGGAGGGGGTGGAATTAAAGGTTTTAATTTTTTTTTAAAAATTTCTCTCTTCACGACCATAACTATCCATGTATTAACGGTTAAACTGAAATTGTGAATTATTATTGAATTATACTTGTATACCCATTTCAATGCAATTTTAGAAGAACAATGGACTGAATCGTTTAATGTGGCCAGATGATCTAACAAAAGACGCTGTGGCAATTTTAGATGCTTATAATATTAGCAAGGCTCATATTGTTGGTGCTTCAATGGGAGGGTTTATTGGTCAATTGTTGGCAATAGATTATTCAGAAATGGTATTGAGTTTAACATCTATCGCTTCTAGTCCATATAAAGCAATTTTACCTAGACAACCTTAGGATAGAAGCTAAAAGATTTATTTAAGATGTAGAAGATGTTGCCATAGGTAAAAATGTAGAATATACAATAGTAATTTATTTCTCAATATTATAGGATAATAGAATAAAATATATAAAGAGATATAGATTGTATGATTGACCTAATTACCCTTAAATTGTTTTACGATAAACAAGATAGATTATCCGTACACAAAGAATTAAAAAAAGAATCAACTATACCAGCTGGTCCAATTTGTTTTTTTGTTGCGTGGTATATTAATACTAAAGAAAATAAGAATTTTATTGATCAAAGAAAGGTTTTAGAGTACTTAAATGCTTTTTTTAATTGGTATTTTTCTGCTAGTGGTGTTTCAGACTGCTTTAATGATTTAATGATCGAACAAGCTTTAAATATGTTTCTTGAAAATGCACAGCAAATTGACCAACATGAAAAATGGGGACATAAAAAATATCCAACACCATTAGAAAAAAATATTACAATAAGAACAACGAATGAACGTGTACAACTTTTGTCTTATTATTTGCATAAACGCCATCAAGATAATAAATTTACTATAGAAGAATTATACCATATGACGTTACATGCTTTACGTAATATGTCTAGTTTCCCTAATCAAATACCTAAAAAACTCTTAAATATAGTAGAACAAATGATTATATGGTTGAGTGTTAAATCAAGAGAACTTGCAGAAGAACTTGCATTTTATTACCAACAAATTAATCCGTTTACCACTCTTTTAGAAACAATTAATCCTCATTATGATGAGAAAGGTAATTTAGTACCTGCTATATATACAGATTCTAGCAACCCTTTAACTAGAGATCCTGATATGCCCTATATGCCTTTATTAGTAACACGTATGTTAAAAAGTTTAACAGTAGGTGAAACAACAGAACAACACTTATTACCAAAATTTGATGATCCATCGTTTATCAAACATGCAGCTAAAGATAGTGGAAACATTGCCCCAGGAACTATTTTTGGTAATTCACGTACTTTATATACTTTAATTTTATTAAAGAGTGATAAAGAAGGTGCGGCTCAAAAATATTATAGGAAACACGTTATAAATTATTCTGGCGCTAGTAAAGAAATGTCTATAGCATGGTATTGCGAACATTTTTCTACAAAGGAAGAATCCGCTCAAACAGCTGCAAGCAATGGTGATTCTCAAGAATTTCAGCAAGTAGTGCAAGCTTTTGTAGAACCATCTAGATTATATGGTACTAAAAGATATAAAAGCACTGGCCGTAAAACAATTAAATTGCCAGAAGAAGATAAAATTATTTCTGGGCATTGTGATGGTGCTTCTAGTTCTAGCCCGTGTTCTCCTGGTGAAGTATGGAGAGAAGCGGAACGTATAGCAAAAACAGACTGCTTAACTGTAGATGCCAGTGATTATAAATTATATTATTATCAAGGTAGTGGATCTAGGGTACACTTTATAGTCTATGATGTAAATTGTAAAAAAATTGCTGGTTTTACTCACCATATGGATCATGAAGAACAGCTACATCAACAAATTAATAAACAAAGAGATGGGCTTATTAGATTTGGAATAGCTTTAAATGGTGCCAGAAAAGTAGAATATAGTCCTAAAAAAGCTAGTCCTAAATAAAAAGCTTTGTTGCAAAAAAAGGACTTACGCTTGTCAAATAGCACCTAATACACTATTAAATCGTGCTTCATAGAATAAGAGTACTATGAAACGTCGCCTCTTATTCTCAATTAATAGTTAATCTCAATTTACTATTAACTATTCCACTGGTTGAAGTTGGTTGTTGTTCTTCTTCCACAGTACCATTACTACTACTTGAAAAACCAAATAAAACTTCATTACTTGGCCCTTCTGTTAAGAGTTTCTTCAGTTCCAATATTTTACCCTTAAGAGATTTACTATCTTGACCATATAAGGTACCTGAAAAATAGCTTGTATATATTTCTTCAGATATTTCGTTTAATTTTTCTTCTGAAATAGATAAAAATCCCACACTAATCAACAATTGTTTAATATCGTCGATTAATGATTTTCTGCCCACAACTAAATCTTCTTCTGTAAAATTTATAGCAAAATCACTAAATAGCTCCATAACGCTTGCATATTTGGATTTGTTTTTACATTTCAAATAAATCTTACTTAATAATATTTTATTATGCTCTATTTTATTATCATTACATTCTATGATATACCTATGCATCATTTCTCTTCTATCATCACTGGAAAACTCTTTTGCAATCAGGTTACTGGACTTAGCAGCTAATAAAACAGCATCTTCTTGAGTTTTACCCGCATTTATAGCATACATAAAAACCCTTGCAAATTGTGATCCCTGTATCAATAATTTAGCGCAAGAACTAAATCCACAATTTCCAGATTTTTGTAATTTTTTCTTAATAGTATGTAAATGTACTGATCCTAATGATTCTTGCTGTTGCTTAAGTATATTTAAATTAATGTTGCATGAATTTGATTCAATTAATGTTTTTGCAAAACTATTTATATTTTCTGAATTTTTAACTTCATATATACTTAACCCACATTGTTCATCAGATACATCGCCACCTCTATCAACCATCATACAATAATGTTTACTGTTTACACAAAATATTATAGCGCCATTAGCATGTCCTTCGTCTCCTATAATAAGATTTATAGGAATACTAATTGGATTGCTTCCATTATATTGTTTCGTAAAATTATCAGCATCCCATTTAGCAGAGATATTTTCTACATCTTTTGGTAGATTTAATATAAGCTGTTTCCAAGCTTCTTCTTCAACAAATTCACCAAATAATTCTGTCTTAATTGTATCTAAAATTTGATGATATTTTGGTGATTTAGAAAATCTTTCGAATGAAACTTGTGCTTCTTTAACCATGGTTTGCGAATAGCTACCACTTAATTTATAGTGCAACCCACTAAGCTCTACGTCCCCATCGACACCGAAACGATGCGCCAATAGATGGTCCAACCAAATTCTTTGCATATTTTTGTATAAATCATGATAATGGCTAGAATCGTCTTTTGATGGAACAATTAATGCATCATGCAACTCTTGTAATTTAGCTCCTACTGTTATAGTTCTGTTATATACTTGTAAATTGGCACCTTTATTAGATTGTTCTTTTAAACGTTTAGCAAATTCTACAATAACACCACTTTCAGTTGCTACTGTCGTAACCAACTTGTATGGATTAGTAATGTCAATTTCACTAATCTCAAGTTTTTCGAAGATTTTTTTGGAAAATTCATTATTGTTAAAAGTATATAAAAACAAGCCATGATGTTTGTTAAATGCATCAAATTTAATATTTTTTAAAGTTCTCAAAATTTCGTCGTTATCGTTAGCTTCTAGCGCCTTAAATAATTGTTCTGTTTGTAAATTATTAAGTTTTAACGCTTGAATTATAGCTAATCCCATATTTTTTCTAAATGCATTGACAACATACTCTAATTCTAATTTTAGTAATTCACCAAAAGCCTCTGCATCTTGTTCTGTATAATATTGAAAAAATCTTATGGACCACTCTATTTGAATAGCTTCTTGTTGTGGTATCAATTTACCTTCTTGCAACCCAGGAATTAAGGTGGAATTTGTATCTTTTAATAACATATCATTTTTAGAAAAAACAATCTTATTCGATTCAGTTTCTAACACAGAACGAACTGCTTTAAAAAACTTTTGTATATCTTCATGATTTTGTAAATTATTATGCGCCAAGCTAGATATTTGCATCTGTTGTAATAAATATAAGCATGTTAGCTCTACATTATCATTTTTTAATAATATTACTAATAAGCGTAAATCATTACTGTCTAAATTAGTAATTCTAGATATAATTGCAATTTGATTATTTTGAACAAATTCTTTCAAAAAGACCACTGTTAATTTAAGATCTTCAACAAAATCATCAGGAATTATACGTAAAAAATAATCACGACCCTTTGTGTTCACCCTAAAAACTGCAAATTCAGACAAATCTGAAAAACTTTTTTGTCCTCCGAACTCAGAATTAACTTGTTTAATTATTTGATCTACCGAAGGTAATAAAGGGTTTGATAAATTTAAACTTTGTTTTAATTCTGTTAATTTATTTCCATTGTGTATTCCATTTTGTTTAGCAAAATATGTAAAATCTTTGTTATTAATTAAACACCACAATAAATCATTTTGCGAAGTGAAAACAGATGTTACAAATTGTCCATCAAACATATCATTAACCATAACAAAATTTTCATTTATATATGATTCTTTTATATCAGAAATTTCTATGACACTATATTTGGCTGCTATTAATGTTATCGCTCTTCCTAACCTGCCGCAACCTATAGCATCACACGTATTAGCAAATAATTGTTGATAGCTTAACATTGCCATACATTTGTGGTATTCAATATCAACACATGATAATCGATAACTTTCTTGAGTGCCAACCAAACATTCTAAATGTTTCTGTAACTGTTTAAATTCTTGTTCAATCTTATATCCATGCTTATTTAAAAGCCATTTTTTAAATTCCCGAATACGCTCATAATATTTTGAATCAAATTGACTCATATCTGAAAAATTAATAATATTTAACAACAATTTAATTCTATTAATTTTAAGTTCGTTATCATCTTCGGTCGATTGCAATAAATAAAAGTATGTTCTTATATTAACGTTTATATATTTTATATATTTATACTCAAAATCTGTACCAACACCAATGATACTTAAAATCCAAGCAATCTTGTTTGGTTCTCTAGTGTATATTTTTTGCATAAACTCATCTATACTCAACAGAGCTTCAAAAAATTTGTTCTTATTATTCTCTTGAAATTGATTTTTTAGATAAACAAACATACAAATGCAATAATCTTTAAATAATTCTGGATTATTGCTTTTTTCTTGAATTTCAGACAATTCTAACTTACTAGATGTTTTTTGTATTGCTTCGGAATAAGGAAGACTGTTTTTAAAATCTTCTGTTATTTGCACCAAAGAAACATCGGCAGACATACCTATTGTATTATATAACTCACGTTGAAATTTAGAAATCGCATTATCAAAATCAATTTTTGCTTTAATCCTAACGCTTACGCTTTCAAATAAATCATCCACATCTGGGTGCATCTTCTTTTCTTCTGCGTATAATCTTTTTAAAATCATATCAACAAAAGATTTTGATAATTCTTTATCATCATCTTTATCTAAAGCCAAAAACACCTTGTTATGTTGTGCGGCTGTAAATTCAGATAAAAATCTTAATATTATATTACGTTGACCTTTTTGATTCATTTCCTTAACAATATTTTTACAAAATTCAACTATTTTTCTAAAATCTTCAACATCTCTTTTAAGATGTGCATCCAATAGAACCTGATAAACTCTAAATTTTAAAACTTTTAATTTGCTTATAGATTGCGACTCTGTTTCTTGCCAATTAAGTATTTCAGATCTTAAAAATTCTAGTTTTTCATCTAATTTGACAGAACAATTAAAATAAGATGTTATATCATCCTTAATATTTTGCCTAAATTTAATTACATCTTCAGCAGAATATAGTCCTTCCAATTGCAAGTATTCTAACAAATCACAATCATCTATAACTGCTTTTGCCAAATCTAATTCTGTTCCATATTTATTTAAATTAAAAAGCATGCGAACTCTTGAATCGATCTCTGTAAACCCTAATGGATAAAAATAATTGTCTGGGTTCACTTTTATCATTTTAATTGTACTGATTAGCTCTTTTATTGCGATTTCACGATCTAAATACATACATGAATCAATAAATTTAAACAATTGCAATATAATCAAATGCTTAGGATCTATTTCAGGCACTTTCGCTTCATTTTTATCTAATAAGCATTTCTTCACCGCTTGTTTAAAATTAGCCAACTCAAGAGAGCTTAAACCATACTTCCTTGCATAATCCCCAAGCAAACTCATATCTAATAAAATTAATAACCACATATGCTGATTATCAGATTTAAATAACTTGGTAACAAAATTTAAAAGGGTTCCTTTAATTTGCAACAAAGTAATCAACAATGAATTAAAAGCTTTCTCTTCTTGAATGTTAGATGATAACACCTTGAATAATTTCTGCAAAATATTAGCATACTGTTCTGGATTATTTTCATACATTTGATTATTTAAATTAGCTTTAATTATACCAAAATGATATTTTGCTTTAAGAACATCTCCGTTTTTAACGGCAATGTTAAATTGTTCAAACGATTCATCAACATCTTTTATGGTTATGTTTAGATGCATTTTTTCTATAAGAATATTTTTTGCATTTATTATAAATGATTTAACTGTTGTTCTACTTCGCTCAAGCTCTTCTGATATTTCCTGTAATATTGGGGGATGTAAACATGCCAACCGAATAAGACCAAAATCTTTTTTTAAAATACAATAATTAAGCAGGTCAATTTCTTCTGCATCAAATTTAAACAATATTGCTAATTTATCAATTGGTATATTAGAGTTTTGTTCAAACATGCTTGAAAAATTTTTTACAACACATGCCCAAAGTAACGAATTATTTTGTTTAAATATTTGCTTTATTAATAAATGAATCTCATTTTTTATATACACAGCGTGTTCTGTTTGTTTTTTGGACATAGCATCATTTAATTGCTCAAACAAAGTAGTTATCTGTGCTTCTCCAACTGTTCCTGTCATAATTCTAACCTTATAGTAAAAAAATGTTATTGTATTATATCTAAAACCCTATAAAACATCTAGCGATTGGTTTAATTTTTAGCTTTATTTATTTCTGCATCTATTTCTTGATCCGAAAGCCATTTATGTTTTTTTTCTAAAATTTCAAATTGTAGCCTAGCGCGAGTTTTATTAATGGGTTCTATTTTAGAATCTTGAACAAAAGTATATTCAATACCTAAAAAATCTATATTTTTTGCCACAGCAAATGTTTCAACAGCCCTTAGATTATGTTTTTTATCATCAACAAATAAAATTTTTTTTGGTTTAATTGCTGCATAGTTTAAAAAAGCTTTTAATGCATCAGCTTTAGACACGCCCCCTGTGAACACAACACCTTGTTGAAAAGCCACAAATTTGTTCAATTCTTTGTTAGGTAGTTGTTTAAAAGTTTTTTTAGCAAGTGTGTGCCAGGATTTATCAAAGTTATATCCCAAAAGCTTTAGTTCGTTAGATCGCCAATCCTCTAGAGAATCTATTGTTCCCAATGCTCCAGTTGAGCAGAGAGTTAAAGCTAAAACTTTAATGCCATTTTTTTGAGCGTTATTAATCAGATCAATAATTTTTTCTTCAACTGGTTCAATTTTACGTTGTAGCATTATTAAACTAAACAATTTTTTAGCTTGTGTTTTATT
>JBEKHL010000011.1:0-37433 GCA_050012295.1 Gammaproteobacteria bacterium | reverse complement strand
ATAGTAGAGGGGATGAATTTAGTTAAGAAGCATAGAAAGGCTGATCCATCAAAAAATTCTCCTGGAAGTATAGTAGATAAAGAGATGCCAATGGATATTTCTAATGTAGCTTTATTAGATCCTAGTACTAAAAAAGCTGGTAAAGTTGGGTTTAAATTTATAAATCAAGATAATAAACAAAAAAAAGTACGCTATTTCAAATCAAACCAAGAGGTAGTTGTTGATGCCTAATAAATTAAATAAATCACAAAAATTAAATGAATTAAATTTGAAACAACATTATAAAGATGTAGTTGTAAAGCACTTAATAGAGCAATTTAATTATAAAAATATTATGCAGGTACCTGCTATAGTTAAAGTTACTTTGAATATGGGTGTTGGTGAAGCTGTTAATGATCGTAAAATAGTCACCCAAGCAGTAGAGGAACTTAGTTTAATTGCTGGACAAAAGGCAGTTATTACTGAATCAAAAAAATCAATAGCTAATTTTAAGGTTAGACTTGGTTGGCCAATCGGATGTAAAGTAACTTTACGTAAAGATAGGATGTATCAATTTTTGGAAAGATTGTTATGTATTGCGATTCCTAGAATAAGGGATTTTCGTGGATTAAATAAACGAGGATTTGATGCTCAAGGTAATTATAGTTTAGGTATAAAGGAACAGATTGTATTTCCAGAAATTCAGTATGATAAAATTAGCGAAATTCGTGGGCTAGATATATGCATAACTACTAGTGCTAAAACTAGTGCGGAAGGAGAAACTTTATTAAAAGCCATGAAATTTCCTTTTAGAGATTAGTGTAAGCGGAGAAAATTAGAGTATATGGCAAAGCAGTGTATGATTAGAAGGGAAGTTAGGAGAACTAAGCTTAGAAGTAAGTTTTTGGAAAAAAGGCAAGCGTTACGTTCTGTTATTAATTCTCAAGATACTAGCTTAGAAGAAAAAGAATTGGCACAAGCTAAATTGAGTGCATTGCCAAGAGATTCTAGTGCTAGCCGGGGAACCAGAAGGTGCCGGATAACAGGCAGAAGTAGGGGAGTGTATAGAATTTTTGGTATGTGTAGAAATATGATTCGTATATACGCAGCACGTGGAGATATTCCAGGTTTACATAAGGCGAGTTGGTAATTATGAGTATGCAAGATCCTATAGCGGATTTATTAACTAGGATAAAAAATGGATATATGGCTAAAAAATCTGTTGTTTCTATTCCTGCTTCTAAACTTAAACAAGATATTTTAAAAGTATTACATCAAGAAGGTTATATTGAAGGTTATACTGTAGAAAAGTTAGAAAATAATAAATCTACAATAATGATAAATTTAAAATATTACAAAGATAAATCTGTTATTAGTAAGATAAAAAGAGTTAGTATGCCTGGGTTAAGGGTTTATAAAGGAAAAAAAGAATTACCTAAAGTGTTAGGTGGTTTAGGAATATCTATCATTTCAACTACGCGTGGTATTGTTAGCGATAAAGAAGCTAAAAAATTAGGCCAAGGCGGTGAAATTTTATGTTATGTGGAGTAGTTTTATATGTCTAGATTAGCAAAAAAAGCAATAGTAGTGCCTGATAAAGTACAGATAGAGCAACATAAAGATATGCTAACTATTAAAGGTTCTCATGGCGTTTTACATCATAAAGTACATCCTAATGTAATGGTTAAAATTGAAAAAGGTCATGTACAAGTTATACGTAACAATGAAGAACAGCTATCTAGGGCTGTTCAGGGTACAACGCATGTAATTATTTCTAATCATATCCGTGGTGTTACCGAAGGTTTTACTAAAAAATTGCAATTACATGGTGTTGGGTATAAAGCAAAAATTTCTGGCCATAAATTAGAGTTAAATTTAGGTAAATCCCATCCAATTGAATATATAGTTCCATCTAACATAAAAATAGAAACTCCTACCCCTACGGATATTATTATTTTTGGATCGGACAAACAGTTGGTTGGTCAAGTAGCTGCAGATATTAGAAGATTTAGAAAGCCAGAACCATATAAAGGCAAGGGAGTTCGGTATTTAGATGAAGTAATTCACTTGAAAGAAACTAAAACTAGTAAGAAGTAAGGAACTATGAGTACATTATTAGCACATCAAAGAAAAGTAAAAAAGACACGTAAAATAATAGCTAGGCTTAATATGGTGCGGTTATCGGTGCATCGTACTCCTAGACATATTTATGCTCAAATAATAGCTACGGACGGTACGGTTTTGGCTAGCGCTTCTAGCTTAGAAAAGATAGTGCGAGAAGATAATAATATTAAAGCTAATAAGGGTAAGATAGAAACCGCAAAGTTAGTTGGTAAGTTGATTGCCGAAAGAGGTAAAGAAAAGGTAGATCGTATTGCATTTGATAGATCTGGCTTTAAATATCATGGTAGAATAAAAGCATTAGCTGATTCTGCTAGGGAATTTGGTTTAAATTTTTAATTTAATTTTAATAAGGTATTAGAGTTATTATGGCAGTAAGTGTAGAAGCTACATCGGTTACAGCAAAGGGTGATGGAAATCAAGAAAAACTAATATCGGTATCTAGAAATACTAAAGTTGTTAAGGGTGGTCGAATATTTAGTTTTGGAGCATTAGTTGTAGTTGGTGACGGTAAAGGTCGTATTGGTGTAGGTAGAGGTAAGGCTAGAGAAGTTCCAGTTGCTATTCAAAAGGCTATGGAAAATGCTAGACGTAATTTTGTACAAATAGAATTGTTTAATAATACGTTATATCATCCAATTGAATCTAGACATGGGGCTACTAGAGTTATTATGTTGCCGGCTTCGGAAGGTACTGGTATTATTGCTGGTGGTGCTATGCGAGCAGTATTTGATGTTTTGGGAATACAAAATGTTTTGGCTAAATGTATTGGTTCATCAAATCCAGTTAATGTCGTTTTAGCTACATTAAAAGGATTAAAGGGGATGGTTTCTCCAGATCTAATAGCAGCTAAGCGTGGTAAAAATGTAGAGCAAATAATAGTACGCAGAAGAGGTAAGGATGATGGCAAAAGTAGTTAAAGTTAAATTAATTAAAAGCTTAAGTGGTAGATTGGAAGCGCATAAAGCAACTGCACGTGGTTTGGGTTTAAGAAAAATTAGGCAACAAGTTGAACTAGAAGATACCCCTAGTGTGCGTGGAATGATTAGAAAAATATCATATTTGTTACATGTTGGTGATTAAAAATGTATTTAAATACTTTGCAGCCTGCTATTGGCTCTAAATCTATAGCAAAAGTACTAGGTAGAGGGATAGGTTCTGGTTTAGGTAAAACTTGTGGTAAGGGTCATAAAGGACAAAAAGCTCGTGCTGGCGGATACCATAAGTTAGGATTTGAAGGTGGGCAAACTCCTTATAAGAGAAGAGTAGCAAAATTTGGATTTGTTTCTAAAAAGATATTGGAAAAAGCAGAAATACGGTTGTCAGAGTTAAATAGACTTTTTGATAATAATAAAGGATCTGCAATTGTTATTAATATGGATGTATTACGAGCAAATAAATATATTAAAAGTGCTATAAAACAAGTGAAAATTATAGCTACTGGTGAAATTAAACATGCTCTTACAATCACTACAAATGGAGCACTTAAAGTTACTAAAGGAGCACAACAACTAATAGAAGGTTTAGGCGGCAAAGTGTTAGCAGAAAATGTTTGATAATAGTAAATCTAATCAAAAAATTGCAAATAAAAAAAAATCTGGAGGCTTAAATGAATTAAAGCTAAGGGTAATTTTTTTATGTTCTGCTTTAATAATTTTTCGTATTGGAGCCCATGTTCCAGTTCCCGGGCTAGATCCAAGTAAATTAGCAGAATTATTTAATACTGGTCGTAGTGGGATTTTTGGTTTATTTAATTTATTTTCTGGCGGTTCTTTGTCTAGGTTAACTATTTTTTCTTTAGGCGTTATGCCATATATTTCTTCTTCAATTATTATTCAATTACTTACTATGGCATGGCCACCTTTGGAACAGCTAAAAAAAGAAGGCCATATTGGTAGACGTAAAATTTCACAATATACTAGGTATTTAGCGTTGATGTTAGCAACGTTTCAGTCTATTGGTATGGCTAAATTTATGTCAACAACCAGTTTTAATCCGAATTTTATTTATTACATAACGGTATGTGTTACTTTAGTTACTGGTACTATGTTCTTGATGTGGTTAGGTGAACAAATTACAGAACGTGGGATTGGTAATGGGGTTTCTATGATTATCTTTGCTGGTATAGTAGCTAATTTACCAAAATCAATTGTTAATACTTTAGAAAGAGTAAGACAAGGCGAGATGCACGGTTTAGGTTTGATTGGGTTATTATGTATGTTAATAATTGTTATAGCTTTTGTAGTTTTTATAGAGCGAGGGCAGCGTTTAATTACAGTAAATTATGCTGCTAAACAACAACAAGGAAGACAGGGTTATGCAGCGCAAAAAAGCCATTTGCCATTAAAAATTAATATGGCGGGTGTAATACCGCCTATTTTTGCATCTAGTGTTATTTTATTTCCTGCGACAATTGCACAATGGTTTGGTAATTCTTATTCTTCAATTAGTTTTTTAACTAAGGTAAGCGCAGCATTAAGTCCTGGGCAGCCTTTATATGTTATTTTGTTAGGCATGGCTATTATATTTTTTTGTTTTTTTTACACTGCTTTAGTTTTTAACCCTAAAGAAACAGCAGATAATTTACAAAAATCAGGAGCTTTTATTGCAGGGACTCGTCCCGGGGATCAGACTGCTGCATATATAGACGATATAATGTCTAAATTAACCCTTATGGGGGCTATTTATATTACTTTAGTATCGTTAATGCCAGAATTTTTAGTATTGTTTTTAAATGTACCGTTTTATTTTGGGGGAACTTCATTATTGATTATTGTAGTTGTGGTCATGGATTTTATGGCGCAAATGCAAGCTCATTTAATGTCTCATCAATATGAAGGGTTGATGCGTAAAGCAAAGTTAAAATTAAGTTGATATTTTGTAGGGAGTGAATCGTCGTGAAGGTCAGGCCATCAGTAAAAACAATATGTAAAGAGTGTAGAATAATTAGACGGGAAGGTGTGGTGCGAATTATTTGTAAAAAAACTCGTAAACACAACCAAAGACAGGGGTAATGGGATTGACTATTGTGTTAAATATAGTTAGCCTTAGCGAATTTAAGAGAGGTTATATTAAATGATTCGGGTTGCTGGTGTTATTTTGCCACATAAAAAACATATTAGGATAGCATTACTTAGTATTTTTGGTATCGGTTTAACTAGAGCAATGGAAATATGTCGAAAAATCGGTGTAGATCCTACTACTAAAGTATCAGATTTAACAGAACAAGCTGTAAAAGCTATTCAGCAGATAGTTAGTGAATTTCAGGTTGAAGGGGATTTACGCAGAAAAGTAGCTATGGATCTTAAAAGGCTCAAAGATATAAAATGTTATCGCGGGATAAGACATAGACGTAGGTTACCAGTACGTGGCCAAAGAACGAGAACTAATGCTAGAACAGCTAAGGGAAGGAAAAGAGGCTCATAAAAATGACAAAGCAACAACAAACCACTACCACCAGCAATAAACAACAAGCTGCAAGTAGTGTAAAAAAAGTTAAAAAACCTAAAAGAAAAATTTCTAGTGGAAAGGTATATATTATAGCTACATTTAATAATACTTTGGTTTACATCACTGATCTGGAAGGTAACACTTTGGGTTGGTCCACATCTGGAGGTCAAGGATTTAAAGGATCCAGAAAAAGTACTCCTTATGCAGCACAAATTGCTGCACAACATGTCGCTCAATCAACCAAAGAAAATTTTGGTATGGGAGTGGTAGATATTATAATTAAAGGTCCTGGTCCAGGCAGAGAAGCTGCAGCTAGGGCGTTAGCTACCCATTTTAAAGTTTTATCAATAACAGATGCTACTGGTATTCCGCATAATGGTTGTAGAGCTAGTAAAGAACGTAGAGTTTGAGGATTTTTATATGGCAAGATATATTGGCAAAAAATGTAAAGCTACCAGAAGAATTGGTGTGGATCTATATTTAAAAAAATTAGGTGGAAGGGATATTGATACCAAGTGTAAATTGTCTACTCTTCCTGGGCAACAGCATGGTGTTAAAAAAGCCAGAACTTCTGAATACGGATTAATGTTTAAAGCAAAGCAGATGATGAAATTAATGTACGGTGTTTTAGAAAGACAGTTTCGTCGTTATTATGAAGAAGCATCTAAGCGTAAAGGGGCAACTGGCGAAGTTTTATTATCTATATTAGAAACTAGGTTAGATAATGTAGTATACCGTATGGGATTTGGTTCAACTAGAGCAGAGGCTAGGCAATTAGTGCGCCATAAAGCGGTAATAGTAAAGAAATCTGGTGATGAATCTTTAGCAAGAGTGGTTAATATACCATCTTATTCTGTAAAGCCTGGTGATGTTATTGAAATTCGTGAAAAAAGTAAATCTCAAGTTAGAATTAAAGATGCATTGCGAGTAGCAGAGGGATTAGGTTTTGTTGATTGGTTAGAAGTAGATTCGACTAAATTTAGTGGGATTTTTAAAAGGTACCCAGATCGAAAAGATTTACCAGCTGATTTAAATGAACAAATGGTTGTGGAATTATATTCTAAGTAATTTTATAGGAGATAGGTTGAATGGCAGAGGCTGCTGAATTATTAAAGCCAAATATTATAAGCGTACAAGAACATAATTCTAATCAAGCGACAGTGATTCTTGGACCGTTGGAACGTGGTCTTGGGCACACTATTGGTAATGCATTAAGACGAGTATTATTAGCATTTATACCTGGCTGTGCTGCTACAGAGGTTAATATTGAAGGAGTTTTGCATGAATATTCTTCTAAAGAAGGTATACATGAAGATATTATTAATATTTTGTTAAATTTAAAGGGAGTGTGTTTTAAATTAGAAGGTAGAGATGAAGTAGAATTGTCATTACACAAGAAAGGAGAAGGAACAGTTGTGGCCGGTGATTTCCAATTACCGCACGATGTAACGATTGTTAATCCCGATTACGTAATTGCCAACATGGCTAGTAATGGTGAATTAAAAATGCTTGTAAAAGTTGCTAGAGGACGAGGGTATGAGCCAGCTAACAGTAGAATAAATAAAGAGGAATTAAGACAATTAGGATGGTTACACTTAGATGCTTCTTATACTCCTGTTAATAAAATTAGTTATAAAGTAGAGAGTGCACGTGTTGGTAATAGAGCAGATTTGGATAAATTGATTATTGAACTAGAAACGAACGGTACCATAAGCGCCGAAGATGCTATTCGTATGGCTGCTAGAATTTTAAACAACCAAGTAGCAGTATTAGTAGAATTACAAAACGAGCAAAAGAAAGAACCAGAAAAGGTGGAAACTTTTAATATTGATCCGTTATTATTACGGCCAATAGATGATTTAGAATTAACAGTTAGATCTACTAATTGTTTAAAGGCTGAAAATATTTATCAAGTTGGCGATTTAGTACAAAGAACCGAAGTAGAATTGCTAAAGACTCCTAATTTAGGTAAAAAATCTCTTACTGAGATCAAAGATGTGTTGGCTTCTAAAGGGTTGTCGTTAGGGGTAAAATTAGAAAATTGGCCAGTTGCTGGTACAAGTAATAATTAGTATTTAGTAATTTTTAAAATAGGTAAATTATATTATGCGGCATAAAAACAGTGGTAGAAATTTAAGCAGAACTTCTAGTCATAGACGACTAATGTTGCTTAATATGGCAAAATCAATTATTAAGCATGAGTTAATTAAAACTTCGTTACCAAAGGCTAAAGAAGTTCGGAGAGTTTTAGAACGATTAATAACTTTAGCTAAAGAAGATAATGTTAGTAATCGACGTCGAGCGTTCGCTAAATTAAGAGATAAAAGTATAGTTGCTAAGTTGTTTACTAATTTAGGGCAACGGTTTAAATTACGTCCAGGTGGTTATTTAAGAATTTTAAAGTGTGGTTACCGTAAGGGCGACAATGCCCCTATGGCTATAGTTGAGTTACTTGATCAAAACATTGAGCAAGTTGAGAGTACTAAAGCTAGCTAATATCTAGTAAAAACAATATTTTAAAAATTATGCAGCAAATACAACAGCCTCAGTTCGGGAAAGTCCGAAATTTTTTTTGGCCAATACATCGGTATGAGCTAAAAAAATTAGTTCCAATGTCTATTTTGTTTTTTCTAGTTTCTTTTGTTTATAATTTATTACGAGCTATAAAGACGGCGCTTATTATTACTGCCAAAGGCTCTGGCGCAGAGGTAATATCTTTTTTAAAAATTGGTGGGGTACTACCGGGGGCGATTCTTTTAACATATATTTTTACAAGATTAATTAGTAAATTTAGTCGAGAACAAGTGTTTTATACTATATTGACTGGTTTTTTAGTTTATTTTGCCATATTTTTAGTTGTTTTATACCCTAATCATAATTATTTACAGTTAGATTTTCTAGCTGATTATTTGCAAGACAATATATTCACTGGTTCAGGTTTTAAGGGGTTTATTGCGGTAATAAGGCACTTTAACTTAAGTTTATTTTATGTGTTATCAGAAATGTGGAGTACTGTAGTTTTATCGACTTTATTTTGGGGGTTTGCTAACGAGGTTACTAAAGTCGATGAAGCTAAACGTTTTTATGCGATTTTTGCATTATGCTCTAACTCTTCCGGAATATTTTCTGGTTTGTTTGCTAGCATTGTTCGTAAAATTGCGTATAACCCAATGTTACCATTTGATCATGCTAATCAATGGGTATTTTATCAATTAAGTTTTGTATTAATTTTAGGAGCATGTATTATAGCTTTATTTTATTGGTTAAATAGATCGGTATTTCACATGGAAAATGTGCAAAGCCTACAAATACCAAAAAAAGTAAATAAAATTTCTCTAACAGAATGCTTTAGATATTTAATGAGTTCTAAGTATTTAACTTATATAGTAATTATAGTTATTAGTTATAACATTGTTTATAATTTAGCAGACACTATGTGGGCAGCTCAAGTTAAACAAGTTTATCAAAGCAGCAAAGATTTTAATGCTTACATGAGCCAAGTTACCTCTATGACGGGAGTTATTGCAGTAATATTTGCATTTATTCTTTCTGGTAATGTAATTCGTTATTATGGCTGGACAGTAACTGCTTTAATTACCCCAGTTATTTGGTTACTAACAAGTTTAGGGTTCTTTTCTGGGTTAATATTTAACAATACTACGGTAATGGATATAATTGCTACATTTATATCTAATCCTGCTAATTTCTTTTTACTTTTAGGATCAGCACAAATTTGTTTTGGAAGAGCATGTAAGTATACTGTATTTGATGAGACTAAAGAAATTGCTTTTATCCCTTTATCTAAAGAAAATCAACGTAAAGCTAAAGCAGTAGTAGATGGATTATCGTCTAGGTTTGGTAAATGTGGTGGTGCTTTAATTTATTTAATATTATTTATGCTAGTAGGTGATCTATCTAATACTATTCCTTATGTTGCAATAATTATCTTAGTGGCAATTATTTTATGGATTTATGCGGTGTTAGGGTTAGGTAATATTATAAATACCATGATTCATGAGCCGGATGATAAACATATTATGGTATACGATGAAGATAGTAGTAGCGAAGAAAAATTGACTAAAAATAATGAAAATAATACACAGCTTAGATATGGACTATAATGAAGAGGGGAGTTGTTGAGAAAAGCATAAGGTTTAAAAGGGAATTTTCTTATGATGGATCCAAAAATGCTTATAAAAGAAGCAGCTTTGGCTTTAAATATTTCTGAAAAAGAAGTACTGTCTAGGTTGGAGTATTTAAAGTTATCTTTTTATAAATCGTCAAATTTAGCATATTTTAGCCATAGTTCAGCCAAAGATTTTTTTAATATAGAACAAACTCCCAAAGCAGTAGCTTTTCAAATTGTTAAAGGTGGCACAGGAAAAACTTCTTTAGCTTCGGCATTTGCGATTCGGGCAAATTTGTATGGTTTAAAAGTTTTATGTATTGATTTAGATCAACAAGGTAATTTGACGCATACTTTTAGTATTAATGCTGAAAATTATCCAGTTATGGTAGATATTTTAGCAGAAGGATATTCTTACGAGCAGGCTATTACTAAAGTATACCCAGGATTGTATTTGTTAGCTAGCAGAATAGAGAATGCTTTGATTGATGATGTTATTAAGCTAAAAAAATTACCATTAGAAATAGTATTCAAAGAATATTTTAATGAGCTTAAAAAACAATATGATTTAATTATAGTTGATTGTCCGCCTAATTTAGGCCAATCGGTAGCTGCTGTTACTTTAGCAGTAGATTTGGTGATAGCACCTGTTGTGCCAGAGAATTTTGCATTATCTGGACTTAAAATAACTTGTAATTCCATAAAAGAATTAGAACAAAATTACGGTAAGGGTATTCAATTTAAAATTTTAATAAACAAATATGATGCTCGAACGATCTTATCGCAAGATGCATTGCATATGTTAAGTAAACACTCAGTATATGCTCCGCATTTATTGCAAACTTATATACGAACTTCGCAAGAATTTCCTAATGCCATAGCTAGGGGTAAAACAATTTTTGACCAAATTAAACCAACTATAGCCAAAATAGATGTAGATAGTTTAACTAGAGAATTATTACAAATAGGCAGCTTTGCTAAAGTGAAAAGTAAATCGCATAATTTTAATTTGGAAGAAAGTTTAGTTTAAAATTTCGCAATCATTTGTTTTAATCGTTCGCAGCCAAGTTTTACTGATTTTTCGGTTGGTCCAAAAGAAAGTCTTACATGCTGATTAAATCGTGAAGAATTAACGCGTCTTCTTTTTCCTGGGTTTACATCGAAAAATTCACCTGGAACACAAATTACTTTTTCTTGCAGCGCGGCTTGAAAAAAAGACATGCCAGTTGAAATTGGTTCTGGAAGTTTTGAGAGATCTGCAAAAACATAGAAAGTTCCCTGTGGCTCATTTTGTACCACCATTCCCATAGAACGACACTCATCTAATAAAAAATTTCGTTTTTTACGAAATACAGATTGGATAGCGTTATTTTCAGCATCAATTATATCATCTTCTAAAAGAGCTATAGTTGCTTTTTGAAGAGGGCGAGAAGCACCGCCATCTAAAAAACTTCCAGCAGAAGAAATTGCTTCGATTACGGAACTAGGGCCAATTGTCCAGGCAATTCGCCAACCAGCATAGCGCCAGTTTTTAGTTAGACCATCAATGATAACTACTTGATCTTGGTTTACATCTTGAATATATTGAGCTGCGCTTATCATGGGTGTATGATTGTTCCAAATATAATGAGAATAAAATTCATCGAACAAGCAAGTACATTCAAGTGAACGGGTTACATTTAACCAATCAGAAAGGGCTTGTCCTGCAATAACTTGTCCAGTAGGATTGCAAGGATTAGAAAGTAACACCGCAGCAAGTCCTCGTCCTACAATCTCTCTTTTAAGTTCTTCTTTTGAATAGGCGTAGCCATTTTCTGATTCTAAGGCAATAGGAATAGGTGTGAACAAGCGAAATATATCTAGTAATTCTTCGTAAGCGGTATAATCTGGCAAAAAATGCCCAAGGTTGATTGGGCCTAGAGAGGCTGCTACACGAGTGAGTGCTACTCGTCCACCAGACGAAATAGCGACATTTTCAGCGGAATATTGGGATTTCATGCCTTGTCTAAACCTACGATTGTACATGTTTGCAACTGCATCTCTTAGTTCCCAAAGGCCTGCAACCGGAGCGTATTCTTGCATTAGATCATCAAAAATTATAGATTCTATACGAGGAGCAGCGCCAGGAAGAGAACCACATTCTGGCATACCTTGGCCTAGATTTGCCCAATTTGCCCCATTTTCTTTCCCAAACCCTAGTTTTTGAGCCTCTGAGGTAACATAAATTACTCCAGTTTTTGGGACAGTTCTAAAGGTACTCATAGTTACTCCAATCATAAAATAGATATTATATTATTTTTTTATACTTGTTTTATACTTAATATAAACAATAATTTATTTTATTCAAAATTATTGTTTTGTGTATTTTTTTGTGATAAAAAAGATTTTAAATAAGGATTTATTATGGACAATAATAATTATTATAATGCTTGTGGGAGTATTATTGCTAGATATGGAATAGAAGTGGATAACGTTAGCGAACAGCTTTATGCTGTAGGGATCGGTGCTAATAATTTTAATCGGATCGAGGAATTATACCCTCATTTATTGGAGTATATATCTTTAGATATTGAGGGAATTTCATCTGGTAGCGAGAGTATTGTGCGGCCGTTAACTCCAGATGGTAGTGATTTTTTATCAGCAGCAGATAGAGATGCTATTAATAGATTTATAAATTCTTATAATCAGGTAGTAAGAGACTTAAATGCACTAAGAATAGAGTATATAGCTGGAGAATTGTTTATCGAAGCAAGAGACGTAAACGATAATATCGTTAGAGGCCCAAATTTGAATCAGGAAATAGCGTCAACAAATCAACAATCAGTAAGAAATCATACAAGACCAAGAATATGATGCAATAAAAGCGCCAGTTTTTTTGGGGATCATTTAATTACTGCAAAACTGTTTGTATGGCAACCTAATCAAACAATTAAAGCTAATTAATAACAATGTTTTTTGTTAACACAAAAATACTAGAACTTTTTTTGTATAGACCAGTCTAAAATTATATAAATTTATATATTTTTATAATTTGTGGAATGGTGTATATGCCTCGTGATGACAAGCTAAGCGATAGTGATACAATAGAGATATTACAAAAAGAATTAAAAGCTTTAATACAACAAAGTCCTAAACCACAAGATTATACAGACAAAGTTAATGAAATTTTAACTGACTTAAAAGATTTGAAGAACAAGAATGGTGGAATAAATAAAGATTACTTCAGAAAAACATTTATGGATAGCCTACTACTAGCTGTTAGTTTGGGTGATTCAATTGTAATTACATCACTTTTAGACTCAGAATTAGTAGACATTAATTCTATAGATGAGAATGGTAAAACAGTTCTGCATGTAGCCGTTTTGATGCCTAGTAAAAAAATAGTTGAGGCATTATTAGCCTCCTCAAAACAGAAAGTAGATATTAATGTTACATGTTCTAAGGCACCATTGAAAGGTTACACAGCATTACATTTAGCGGCTGTTCATGGACAATATAATATATTGAAACAAATTTTAGATTCAAATTTAGTAAATCCTAATATTGTTAATGCTAAGGCTGGTGATACCGGTTTTACAGCTTTACATCTAGCTGCCTTGAAAAAATCAATGGATACAAGAACTAGAGATAATAATAACCAAGTACTAAAAGTTTTGTTAGATTCAGCTTTAGTAGATGTTAATGCTACAATGAATAATGGCGACACAGCTTTACATCGAGCTGCTGCAATTGGAGAAGAATATGCAGTGGAGGCCCTTGTAAAATCTGAAAAAGTACATGTGAATGCTAAAAATAATTATGGTCAAACAGCATTACATTTAGCTTCTAAAGAAGACGGCCATGATGGTATAGTTAAAGAGCTTTTAAAATCAAGAACAATCGAACTTGATGCTAAAGATAATGAAGGACACACAGCTTTATTTTTAGCAGCTAAGCATAGTCAGCCATTTGTATTTGCACAACTTATAGATCGTGGGGCAGTGGTAGATATTGAAACTATATTTGCCGCTAAAAAAACACATTCGCCACAGATAGCTGAATCGCTTTTAAAAGGATTGTCTAGAACTTTATGTGTGGCTGCCGAAGAAGGAGATATTGACAAAGTTAAAGTTCTATTAACAGCAGTAGATTTAGATATTATTAACGCTGATAATAAAGACGGCAAAACAGCTTGGCAGATAGCTGCCGAAAATGGGCATACAGAGGTAGTTATAGCGCTTTTAGAAAAAAAAGCAGAATTGGAAAAAGAATTTGTTATGTCGCAAGATCTTCGAAGTACACAAAAATCATCAGGATTATTTAAGAGTTTGTTTAAAACAAAAGTAGTTGATATTAAAGTTTATGATTGGACGGTAGCGCTACATTTGGCTGCTAAAAATGGGCAACTAGCAACAGTTAAAGAACTTTTAAATAGAGGCATAGATGTTAATGCAAAAGATAATGAAGGTCGAACGGCATTAGATTTAGTTAATGATAAACAAACGGCTATAATGCTTATGGAAAAAGGGGCAAAAACAAAAGATAAAAAAAGGGTATTAAAAATTATACATGAATATAAGGAAAATTTTAACCCAGTAGTAGCAGATAGGGATGATAGGCGTTTTCCGCCAATACCACTACTGGGGAATACACCGGAACCGTCAATAAAAAAACCATTTCGAGAGATTCAACCACGACAAAATCCACAAAAAGCATCTACATTACCAGCAAGGCCTGCTTCTGAATTAGGATTTAATCCATTGGAATTATTAAGAGACAAACGATCGTTGCGCACACAAGTATCTCAAATATCCAAGTCGGCATCTACAGCATCTGGAGTAGTTAGTCCTCTAACACGTATAACTTCTGATTTTAATGATCATATTGCAAAACCTTTAGAAACAGGCCGAATTGATGCATCATCAGATGATGTGCAACATAATGATCCACCAACAAATCCGTTTAAAGCACCTACTATTAAGTCTAAGTTTATGGTTAATAAAAAGAGTGGGCAAGGTCATTAAAGGTAGCGCTGGTTAGTGTGGCATAATTAATCTTCCCCAAACATTTCGGTTGCGTATCTAGAGATTTCGACTTTATTAGACCAATAATCCATAGGTAATCCAGCTTTATTTTTTAGGTGTTGTAAAAATTCTTGAGGTGTAGGTAGTTGTTCCCATACCGAAGGTAAAAAAGTTCCGGCATTATTGCCTACTCTTAAAATTAAACCATCGATCCCTGGTTGTAGTTGAGCTAATAAATCTTGTTCAGAAGTAAATTTCATTGGTTTTGGTGTGGTTAAAACAGATATGTCGATCTTTAAATTTGGTAATTCTGCTGGCACTACTTTGGTAAATCTGTGGTCTAAAAATGCTGCAGAAAATGCACTGGTTACTACTTCTTGTACTAGTGGGCTTCTAGCAGTTAATGTGCCAATACAGCCTCTTAGTTGATGGTTTTTTTGCAATGTTACAAAGCATGCTAGTTGTTGTTGTAAAGTTTTTGAATATTGTTCTAGTTTAATTGGTAAGGTATTTTGAGGATGTGAAAATCCATAATTAATCGATTGTCTTGCTAATTCTATTAAAATTTTTTGATCTTGAGAATTTATATTTTTTAGCATAAATGATATGCCCCGTACCCAACAACTCTAGATTTATCTCCTGCAGTATCTCCAGAATTTCTCAGATCTAATCTAGTTATTTTTAAACCAAAATCAATAGCACATTGTAGTAATCCTTGAATAGCTAGTTTACCACAGGCAGAATTGGCATTCATTTTTTCTGGTTGAAGAGTTTCTATTGCTGTAGCAGTATCGTTATCTAGTTTTGTAGCAGTTTCATAATCATGATAGTGGCTAAGATCGGAGCTTACTATTATTATAGTTTCGCTACCTCCCCATAATTTTTTAAGTAATTCTGCTACTTCTTGATAACTGGCGTTTCCCACTAAGAAAGGTGCGATTTTACAATGAGGTAATACTTGACTAAGAAATGGTAGCTGTACTTCTAAGCAATGTTCTTTTTGAAAGGCTGCTTCTAGTTCGATTACTTGTTTTAGTTGTAGAGCGTTACGTATTACTTGGTTGTCTACTGCAACTGATCCTAAAGGGGTAATAAACTCATCGGCATACATAGTTGCGATCCCAAAAAATGGTACGAAATGTGCTGGTCCAATTAATATTGCTGTAGTAATTTGATTTTTTAACCCAACTAAAGTTTTATATGCAACAGCTGCAGTATAACCAGAGTATACGTACCCAGCATGAGGAGCAATAATAGCTTTAGGTGGCTTTAGTTGAGTAGTAGTTTTAACTTCCGCTAGCAAATCAGTTACGGTTTGTTGTAAAGTTAATTTTTTGGCTGGATAAAAACTTCCAGCAACATTTGGTTGTTTAGAAAAACCCATAACCTTAATCCTATCTATACTATACTTATAGTTATGAAAAATGAACTTGATTACTCTAAATATAATAGATCTACAAAATATTGGCATAAATTAAGTGATGGCAGGATCCAATGCGATGTATGTCCGCGTGCTTGCAAATTACATGAACAACAACGAGGTTTGTGTTTTGTTAGAGCTAGATTGAATGATGAGGTGGTTTTAACTACTTATGGTCGTTCTAGTGGTTATTGTATAGATCCTATTGAAAAGAAGCCGTTAAACCATTTTTTACCTGGTACGCCAGTATTGTCTTTTGGAACGGCCGGTTGTAATTTAGCTTGCAAATTTTGTCAAAATTGGGATATTAGTAAATCTAGGGAAATAGATACTTTATCGCAAGAAGCATTTCCTAAGGCTATTGCTGATGCTGCTAAACGTTTAGGTTGCCCTAGTATTGCGTTTACTTATAATGATCCAGTACCATTTATGGAATATGCTATAGACACTTCTAAAGAATGCCATTTGTTAGGCATAAAGACGGTATCGGTATCGGCTGGCTATATATGTCCTAAGCCACGAGAAGAATTATACAAATATATAGATGCTGCTAATATAGATTTAAAGGCCTTTAGTGAACGATTTTATGACAAATTAACCGGATCACATTTACAAGATGTGTTAGATACTTTGGTTTATTTAAAGCATGAAACTAATGTTTGGCTTGAAATTACAACTTTATTAATTCCTGATGAAAATGACTCTAATGAAGAAATAGAAGAAATGAGTAAATGGATTTTAAAAAATTTAGGGCCAGATGTTCCGTTGCATTTTACTGCGTTTCATCCTGATTGGAGAATGCTAGATAAAAAGCCTACGCCAAGCGCAACGCTTAATACAGCAAGAAAGATTGCTAAGTCTAATGGTTTAAATTATGTTTATGTTGGTAATGTTCATGATGTAGATGGTGGCAGCACGTATTGTGTACATTGTAATAAATGCCTTATTAAGCGAGATTGGCATAGTGTATTGGAGTATAATTTATCTGATCGAGGTTTATGCTTAAATTGTGGTAATAAATGCCCAGGTGTCTTTTTAGGTCCATGTGGTAAGTGGGGAGGCAGACGGCAGGTAGTAAATATATGTTAAGTTATTTTAAAAAATTATTTTTATTATTTTGGTTTTGCCAATCACAACTTATATTTGGATCAGAAGATTTATATTATAAGACTATACTTGTTGAACAACAGTTAGTCCATACGGTTACTGTAAACCCTAAGAAATATAAAATTATAAATACTACTGCTCAAGCAACTGGTGAAAATATTGATTTTTTATCCAATATTGCTCGTAAGTATAGTGCGATAGCTGCGATTAATGGAGGTTTTTTTAGAGAAGTAGATCATAATCTTTTTGTACCAGCTGGTCCATTAAAAATAGCTAATGTTTGGCACGGTATTGCATATCAGCCGCGAGCAGCTATAGGTTGGAAAGCAGATGGAGATTTAGTTTTAATAGATCGTTTAAAAACTAAAACTTTGGTACAAATTGGCGGTTTAAATTTACCAGTTTATTATTTTAATCCACATTACCATGCTTCTTATCAAAATAATCAATATCAAGATAATAAATATATAGACAATAAAGCTGTTTTATATTCGAGCATTTATCCTGATTTTCTAAATTTAGAGAATAAATATCCAAATATTTTAATTAAACAAAACGACGAAGATAATTATATTTATCGAATAAGTAATTCTATTAAAAGTACAGATATTGCCAAAGCTAACCTAGAGTTAGCAAAAGTATCTGTAAGTGTTATTCCGCAGCTAGAACCAGATACTACTGATTTATGGCAAACGGTAGATTATATAACTAGTGGTGCACCGGTGTTAATTAAAAATTATGATTTATTGTCTAATTATGCTCAAGAAAAAATATCGTATCAGTTTGTTAATAGTCAACATGCTAGGACTGCAGTTTGTATTTTAGAAAACGGATTTTGGAAATTTGTAGTTGCTTCTAGTATGACAATACCTGAGCTTGCAAATACTATGCAGATTTTGCAGTGTAGGGATGCAATAAATTTAGATGGAGGCAGCTCTTCTAGTATGTATTTATCTCTAGCGATGAGATCTGATTCTGAGTTTCCATCAATTGTAAATCCTATTGTTGATGCTATTTTGGTTTTGCCAAAATAAGCTGGTTGCCTATATAGTTTTTATGTAATAAGATTTGCATGTTTTATTTATAATTAAAACAGACTATACAGTAAGGATGTGTTTAGTTATGTTTGTTATAATTAGGCAAAATATTTAAAAATAAACTAAATTTTAAATTAACAAACTATAAAATGGTAACATATTATATGAAAGGTGATATTATGAATAAAAACGCTCATAATGACGTGAAGGTTGTTGTTGGGGCATTAATAGGATTCGCACTAGTATTTATATTATTATTTACATAACTATTTTCTATTTAGAAGATATATATTTTTCCCGTCTAATTTTACTTTTATGTACCCCCAATTGTTCTAAGGTAGCTAGAGCTTCGTCTACCATATTGGGGTTACCGCATAAATAAATTAGATCTTTGTTGGGTTCAATATTTAATTGAGTTAACTTATGTTGTACATAACCTTGAAATTCATATATGTTATTAGTTGGTTCTTTTGGTCGACTATAGCAGGCAATGAATTTAAATTTAGGTTGTTTATTAGCAAAGTTAATAAATTCGTTACCGTACAATAACTCTGAATGGTCTCTAACGCCTAATAGCAGCGTAACAGTTATATCGGGCTGTTCTTCTAATATTTGGTTTAAATTATTAAGCATAGCTCTATAGGGGGTAACTCCAGTACCAGTTGCTACTAAGATATAACGCTTAGTTGTAATAAGATCTTCTGGCTTTAAGACAAAAATACCAAATGGTCCACTTGCTTTAATATGATCTCCAATTTGCATATTCCATAAAATAGTTGAAGCTATTCCATTCGGTACAAAAGTTAGGGCAATTTCAATTTTATTGGAGTGATCTGGAGTTGGGGTATTAGCAATACTATAATTTCTACGGACAACTTCTAAATTTTTTTCAATATGTAAGCTAATAAATTGACCTGGTTTAAATTTAAGAGGTATACCATTTAAGATCTTAAATTCTAAATGTCTTGTCCTGTCGTTAAGTAAGTAAGTGTTAACTAAATTTAATTTAAATGTGTGCATATTGAAAAGCTAACGCATGGCTTTTTCTGCATCTGTTAAGCTAGCTTGAAAAGATGGTCTTGAAAAAATTTTATTTTTATAATTTATAATAGCTTTAGCTGTTTTAGGGATTTCTATTCCCATTTGAGGCAAACGCCATAATAATGGTGCTATAAAGCAGTCTATTAGAGAAAACTCTTCGCTAAAGAAATATGGATTTTCTTCAAATATTGGAATTACACTAAGTAAACTATCCAATAGTTCTTGGCGTAGTTGTTCTTTTTTTGCATCTGGAGTGTCGTTAATTAAAATTTGATCCATTAAGTTATACCAATCTTTATTAATACGATAGATCATTAGTCTACTACGGGCTTTTAAAACTGGGTAAACTGGTAATAGAGGTGGATGAGGAAAACGTTCATCTATATATTCTGCAATAATTTCTGATCGAAATAATACTAAATCTCTATCCATTAAAGTTGGTACAGTACCGTAAGGATTATGTTCAGAAATTTCTTCTTTAGCTTTTGGAGAACTATCTACGTCTATTATATCAAACGTTACTCCCTTTTCTTCTAAGACAATTCTGATCCTATGACTATACGCATCACGAGCACCAGAATATAAGCTTATAACCGAACGTTTATTAGTAATTGCCATATATTTTTCTTTTCCATATTTATTATTAAAATTATTAAATAAACTTATGAGCTATTCAAAAATAACTTTAACAAGCTTTGGGTTTCTAAAATTAAAAAGCTGTAAACTCGCCCTACGGGCTCAGACAAACAGCCTTTTAATTTATAGAACACCCAAAAGCTTAAATGTTAAAGTTATTTTTGGGCAGCTTCTTAAGGTTAAAAAATTATCGTTTAGAATACTGTTCTTTCTTTCTTGCTTTACGTAAACCATATTTTTTACGTTCTACTTTTCGTTTATCTCTGGTAAGAAAACCACCTTTACGCAAAATAGCTTTTAGTTCTTCGTTAAACTTTAATAATGTGCGTGATATGCCTAATCTAATCGCATCGGCTTGTCCGCTAGAGCCACCGCCAGTAGTGGTAATTTTAAAATCAAATTTATTAACCATATCAACAGCTTCTAGTGATTGCATAACAATCATCCTAGAAGAAGGTCTTCCAAAATATTGTTCTAAACTTCTGCCATTGATAGTTATATGTCCACTACCTTTTGACATAAAGACTCGTGCTGTTGCAGTTTTGTCACGACCAGTACCATAATAATATACTTTTGCTACCATAAAATATTAAACCTCTAATTGGTTAGGTTGTTGGGCAGTATGAGGGTGCTCTTCATTTTGATAAACTTTAAGTTTTTTCAACATGTTTCTACCCCTGGTATTTCTAGGGAGCATACCCTTAACTGTAAGTTTTAAAAGCTTTTCTGCAGATTTTTCTATTAACTTATTGAAATTTATTTCTTTAAGGTTACCAGGTTTTCCAGAATGACTATAATACATTTTATTTTCTTTTTTATTGCCAGTAATTTTAATTTGACCGGCATTTATGACTATTACGTAGTCGCCAACATCGGCATGGGGAGAATAGATTGGTTTATGTTTTCCTAGTAAGATTTTTGCGATTTTAGAGGCAGCTCTTCCTAATACTATATTTTTACCATCTATAATATACCAATCTTTTTGTTCAATATCTTTTGCTTTTACGCTATAAGTGTTGTTCATTTTATATGAAACTCCAACGATGAAATCAGCTAATATACCAATATTAAGGTTATAAGTCCAAAAGTCTACAAAAATAGCGACATAAAAGCAACAAAACAAATTAATTGATTCGTTAAAAAAAATCTGATAGCATTTAGAATAATAACCAAATTTTTTGTAAGGCGTTAAACTAGGTAGATTAATTATGTACGTAGAGAATTTTTTATTAGCAATAATCTTAATGTCTTTAATTGTGTGGGTTGGCCGTTTTTTGACGGATTATAGGCTTAAATTAACGAGTACAAATTCTTTAGCTATTGGTGGTATATCGTCGTCTAGAATTTTAAAGTTGAAATATTTTGCTAAGCATATTTGTGTAGCAATAGGTGTTTTTGCATTATGTTATAGTTTTGTATTTATCTCTAATAGGTATGCGCAAGTAAGTATGCTAGTAAAATACCAAGAAGATAAGTTGGCTAAATTAAATCAAAACAATAGTAGCGTAGAATTAGCAGCTGCCCAAGAAGCCATGACGAAAAAAATTTCTCAAGGTTATTTTGAAATATTATCACCTAGGCAAGTAAAAACAGTTTTTTCGGATGTTGCTGGTCTTCATGAGGCTAAAGAGGAGTTAGGTGATTTAGTACAATTTTTAAATGATCCATCAGAATTTCAACGATTAGGAGCGCAACCACCCAAAGGAGTTTTGCTGTATGGGGAACCTGGAACTGGTAAAACCATGTTAGCTAGAGCTTTAGCTGGAGAAGCAGGGGTAACCTTTATTGCCACTTCTGGTTCACAGTTCGAAGAAGAATATGTTGGGGTTGGGGCAGCTAGAGTTAGAGAATTATTTAGTTTGGCTAGGAAACAAGCTCCTTGTGTGGTTTTTATAGATGAAATTGATTCGATTGCTTTTAAAAGGCATAGTCAAAATAGTCCTGCTTGGTCAGCACAAGCTGTTAATCAATTATTAACAGAAATGGATGGTTTAAACGATAGCATTAATCGAGGAATAGTTATAATTGCGGCATCTAATCGAATCGACGCCTTGGACAATGCTATTTTGCGTCCTGGTCGACTAGGTAGACAGGTTAAGCTTGAATTACCCACCCAATTAGAACGGGAAGAAATTTTATCGATTTATTTGAAAAAAATTATCGCTAATACTGATGTTGATGCAGCGAAATTAGCTAAAATGACTACTGGATTTTCTGGTGCAGAACTTGCTAATTTAGTAAACGAAGCAGCGATTGATGCAACTAGAAATAATAAAACAGATGTTGGTATTCAGGCGTTCGAAATCGCTAAAGATCGTTTTGTATTAGGTTCTACTAGAAAATCAACTATAATCTCGGAACAAGAAAAAAAGATCACTGCGTACCACGAAGCAGGTCATACTATAGTTGGGTATTTTTTACCAGAACATAATCCTATATATAAAGTAACTATTGCCCCTCGAGGAGCATCTCTAGGGCATACTAATTTTGAACCATTAAAAGATACATATACTCATTCTAGGGAACAATTAGAAAATATTATTGCTAGTAGTTTGGGAGGTAGAATAGCTGAAGAAATAATTTTTGGGCACAATAATATTACTACCGGTGCAGAAAATGATTTACGTAGTGCTACTAAGCTTGCATACAACATGGTAACTAAATGGGGATATTCTGAAAAAATAGGATTAATTTATGTTGGTGATAATGGCTTAGATTTTATTTCTGATAAAACTATAGAAGAGGAAGTAAAATTAATTTTGAAAAATGCAGCTACTAAAGCTAAAAATTTATTAACTATCAATAAAGCCAAACTGCATACATTAGCTAAAGAGCTATTAGACAAAGAGAGCTTAGATAGACAGCAAGTTGAAGAAATTTTGGGTAAACAAGCAATTAAATAGTATTGAGTTGTTTGTTTATCTTTGTTTCTTGTCTTTAGTAATGGATGACGCTCCCCCTTCTTCGGAGGAAGGTCCTCCTAAACTAGAGTTGCTATTGCTACGTAAACTAGGGGGACTTTTAGGTTTAAATAATAATGCTCCACCAGCATCGGAAATAGTTGTGGGTGGGGTTGATTGTTTAAGTTTTTCTATTTGTGTTGCTAGTTCCTGCTTTGAAGTTATACTATCTTTTCCTGATAATCTGTTAATTCTAGATATTAACAGTGAAGTTTGTTCTGATATTGATTTAATTTGTTCACTTTGTTCTGATAATTTTTGTAACAATTTTTTTTCTAAAACTAGTACTGTATGAATTAAACTTACATCTTTATCAATTTTTTGCAAGCGTTCTTTTATTTTTAATGTTTTACCCAAAGTTTTTTGTTTGGATTTTTCAATTTTTTCTTTATCTTTAGCTGTTGCTATATCATTTATTTTACTTAAAAAACTATTAATTTTGTTTATAGATTCTATTGATATTTTATCGTTATCATCTTTTTCTAAATGTGTTTTTAGTTCTTTAATGTATTTAGATAATTCTTGTAATTGTTCGTTTATTGAACCTTCTTTAGCTTTAAATAAAGGCATAACTAATCCCCAAATTTTTGTATTATTATATAAACTTAGTATAAATTGCTGTAAATTTGTGAACTTATTTGTTAATTTTTAGTCGTATATATGTATATAAAAGCAAAATATACAATAAAATTAGGGATTATATGATATACCCGTTTAATGCATCTGATGTTTGGAATGCTATAAAAAATGTTGGTAATAGAACCGCTAATACCTTCAGTAGACTATGGGATGGTAAAGGGGATCCATGGTGGGAAGATATAGGATTGTTTATACCTAGAGTGCTGGGAACAGCAGCTATAGGAGTAATTTCTATAGTTAGTACGGCAGTTGTTACCACTGTAGGAGCAGTTACTGCTGGAATTGTTGGTGGTTCTTATCAGATTGGTAGAGGATTAGTAAAAACTGGGTTAGGGGTAATATCTCTAAATGGAGAACGGTTTAAACAAGGATTAAAAGATATTGCTATTGGTACAACTAAACTTGTAGTAGGTTCTGCGATAGTTGCTGGAGTAGGCTTAGCTGTAGCATCGGGTGTGGGTGCACCAGCAGTAGCTGTTATTTCAGCTGTAGCACATTTGCCAGTAATCGGTACTATTGCAACAGCATCTGCCCCCATTATTACAGCTGGGCATACCGCAATAATAGGGGCGATCTCAACAATAGGATCTGGAGTAATAGCTGGACTTAGTGTAGCTGTTCCAGCAATAGCAGGGGCTATTCCTGTTGTACCGTTAGGAATTGCAGCTGCTGCGGTAACTGCTTTGGCAGTTTTTACTAAAACTGCCAGGAAAATAGGGGGGTTTTTCAATAAAAAATCTATCGAACCTGATATACCAACCCCAATAACATCACCAATACCAAGAGTTCAAACAGGAACACCAGCAGAGGAAAAAGAAAAATTTAAACAGCCAGTAGTATTTAGCCAAACTCATAAAAGTTTACAACCTTCTAGTGGTCTAGCTGGAAATATAGAAAAAAAGTCACCTTCTAGTAGTAATACTCCTGGAAAGTCTGTTTAAAAATGTCTAAGAATTTTTTGGATGCAGATCATTTTTAAGCTCAAAATCAATTCTAAATATAATGGCAATGGCCATACAAACAGAAAGTAGGCTATTACCGCCATAGCTAATAAATGGTAGAGTTAAGCCTTTAGTGGGCAATAAACCAATATTTACCCCAATATTTACTATAGATTGTAGGGCTAACCAAAACGATATTCCGTATGTTAAATATGCCATAAATTTTTTTTTGGCTAACATAGCCATTTTAGCAATGGTTAAGCAGCGCAATATTATTATAGAAAATAATAATATTACTAACATAGCTCCTACAAATCCTAATTCTTCTGCAATTATGGCAAAAATAAAATCAGTATAAGCTTCTGGTAGATATAATAATTTTTGTACGCTACCGCCTAATCCAATACCAAACCATCCCCCACGACCAAAGGCAATTAGAGATTGTACTAATTGATACCCCTTATCAAATTGATTATCCCAAGGATTTAAAAATGCTATAATTCTTTCTAATCGATAAGTAGAGCTAAAAACTAAACTAACCATTACTAAACTAGCAATAGATAACAGTATTAATAAATATCTAAGTTTAATTCCAGCTATAAATAGTAAGCATATTGCTGTACAGTTAATGATAATCATGGTACCAAAATCTGGTTCTAACAGTAATAAAATATCAAATGCCAATAGAACCATTAAGGGTACTAAAAAGCCACTAAGTTTATTACGTAGATTGTTTTGTCTACGTACCAAATAACCAGCTATATAAATAATTGATAATAATTTGGTAAATTCAGAAGCTTGAATTGATATTGGTCCTAAAAAAATCCATCTAAAAGAACCATTGGTTAATTTAGATAATCCTGGAATAAAGACTAAAGTTAAAAATATTATACCACTTAATGCGCTATATATTGAGAATTTTTCTATATATTTGATCGGGATTAATGTTAGCAAGAAAAAACAACATAAACTGAATCCCAGATAAATAGCATGATGAATAGCGAAATAAAAATCTGGCACGTTGTATCTTTCTGTAATAGAAATAGATGCAGAAGCTACCATTACTATACTAAAACCTACTAGCAATAAAAAACTGAATAATAGAATTGGATCAAATAAAATTTTAGGTTGAGGTGGTGTTGGCATTATTTAACTCTAACACATATTGTTTGAATACTTCTCCACGATGTTTATAATTTTCAAACATATCGAAACTAGCGCAAGCAGGAGAAAGTAAAACAGTATCACCAGTGGTTGCAATTTTTTTGGCTAAAAAAACTGCCATTTTTAAATCGATAGCTATGTAGCAATCTAAGATTTTATTAAACATTTCGAATAATTGTTCTTTACAGCTACCAATTAAAATTGCTGCCTTACAATTGTTAGCCATATAAGGTTGTAACATAGATAAATCAGCATTTTTATTAATTCCTCCTAAAATAATTATTAATTTTGTATTACAATATTTTATTGTGGAAGTTATTGCTGCAATGGTGGCGCCTATGTTAGTACCTTTAGAATCGTTAATCCAGGAAATTCCAGTAAAAGTTCCAATTGTTTGACATCTATGTTCTAAACCGGAAAAATTTTTAAGAACGGTAATCATAGTATTGGTTGGAAAACGTAAAATCTTACCAATAGCTAAACATGCTAGAGAATTTAAAATATTATGTTCGCCATATAGAGATAATTCGGAAATTAGTAATAATTTTTGTTGTCCTTCGGTTAACCATTTGTTTTCAGGATCTATACCAAAATGTTGTTCATGGTGTGTAGCACTTTTACCAAAAGAACTAATTTTTATATGAGTTAGATCTTTAGATATTATATTTGGATTAGTATTATGATCTTCTCTATAGTAAACGATATGTTTAGCTTGGTGGTAAATATTTAATTTAGCAACACAATATGCGGTAAAATCAATATAACGATCTAAATGATCTGGAGTAACATTTAAAATACAAGCGGCATCAAAAATTTGTTTACAAGATAAATTTTCAATTAATTCTAGTTGAAAACTAGATAATTCTAAAATATATAATTGAATATCATCGGATAAATGGTTTAAAACTGGTTCGCCAACATTTCCACATAAAGCATATTTAATACCATATAGTTGAGCCATTTTGGCTAGTACATTAACAACGGTGGTCTTACCGTTGGTGCCAGTTATTGCTGCTATACTGATTTGCTTGGTTTGTTTTAAAATCTTAATTTGTTCTAAAAATATATTAATATCATTAGTTAACTTAGCTCCTCGTTGTATTGCTTGTTGTATATTAGGTAAAGATGGATCGATTCCAGGACTTAGTATTAGTAGCTCTGCATCACTAGGAATTTCGACGCTACCTAAAATAAAATTAACTTGAGGGTATTTATAGGTTAGTTGTAAAAGTTCTGAATTGTTTTTAAGATCTATGGCAGTAATTCTTTTTATTTTTTTTTTAATTAGAAAATCTAAACAAGAAATTCCAGTAATACCAAGTCCCAAAACACAATAATGTAAATCTTTTTTCATCTTAATTTAATAGTTGCTAGTGCACATAATACTAAAATTGCTGTAATAATCCAAAATCTTACAATTACTCTGGGTTCTGGCCAACCTTGTAGTTCAAAATGATGATGAATTGGTGCCATACGAAATATTCGTTTGCCAGTTAATTTGTAGGAACAAACTTGAATAATAACAGATAACGTTTCTGCCACAAATACCCCGCCCATTACAAATAATAATAATTCTTGCCGTACAATTATAGCTATAACCCCTAATGTAGCTCCTAATCCTAAAGAGCCAACATCTCCCATGAAAATTTGGGCTGGATAAGCGTTAAACCATAAAAACCCTAAGCCAGCTCCAATGATTGCTGAACAAACAACAGATATTTCTTCTACCCCAGAAATATAAGGTAGTATTAAATAATTAGCAAAATTAATGTTTCCAGTGATGTAAGCAAATACTCCTAAAGCTCCGCTAATTAGGATGATTGGCATAATTGCCAACCCGTCTAACCCATCTGTTAAATTAACAGCATTACTAGTTCCGACTATTACAAAATAGCTAAGTATGATAAATAAGCCATTTAATGGTAATACAATATTCTTAAAAAATGGCACTAATAAGCTAGTTTCTATGGGGGTTTTGGCTAATTTAAATAAAATAATGGCTACAATCAAACCACAAAATGATTGCCAAAAATACTTCCATTTTGCAGGTAATCCATTATGGTTTTTAAGTACTAATTTTTTATAATCATCTACCCAACCTATAATGCCGAAACTAACAATTGTTACTAAAATTAGCCATACATGATAATTGTTTAGATTACTCCATAAAATTGTAGTTATAAAAATTGAGGTTAAAATTAATGCTCCGCCCATAGTTGGGGTGCCACTTTTAGATAAATGGCTCATTGGACCACAAGGTCTAATTATTTGTCCCAACTGCATTTTACTAAGCCAGGTAATCATTTTTGGTCCAACTAATAATGATATTAATAGTGAAGTTAAAGCTGCTAATACCATTCTTAAAGTGATGTAATCAAATACCGATAAGCTATGACAAAAACTGAATGAATGTTGTAATATATTAAAAATCCAAAGTAGCATATACAAATATCCTTAATTAAATTTAATTATACGTTATTTAACGCTTCCTCAGCTACCTCTCCATCACAAAATGGGTATTCTTGATCGCCAATAATTTGTTTGGTTTCATGTCCTTTACCGGCAATTAAGATTATATAGTCCTTGTAATAATGTTTTATTGCTTTATAAATCGCTTGTTTTCGATCCATTTCTACAATGGGAGCTTCAAGCAGTTTGGTGGTTTTATAACTTAAAATATCTGCAATAATTTGTTCTGGATTTTCAAATCTAGAGTTATCTTGGGTTAATATAACTGCATCACAATAATGATCAGTCACCTCCAGCATTTTTGGTCTTTTAGTGGCATCTCTATTACCACCGCAACCAAATACACAGCAAATTTTTTTATTATGGTAATGTTGCTTGATAGCTTTTAGAGCTTTTTCTAATCCGTCTGGAGTATGAGCATAATCAATTATTATAGGGTACTCTATGTTCCATCCATTTATATGTTGTAAACGACCAGTTGCAGGCTGTAATTTACTACATTTTTCTAAGAGTTCGGTTAGCAGCAAATTATCAAATGAGCACATGCATACAGCAATACTAGCTATTAAATTACTTAAATTATGTATACCTAGTAGGGGAGTATTTAGCGTACTTGTTCCCCAAGGAGTGGTGATAGTGGCTTGTATCCCAGAAGTATTAAATGTTATTTGTTCACAAGTAATTCGATCTATGTTTTTAACATCAATATGTTCTTTAGCAGTTTTAGTACTAAACCCGATTATTTTTAATTTATGATTATTATTTATTAAAATTTCAATTAATTTTAAACCATATGGATCGTCTAAATTAATTACAGCATATTTAAGTTCTTGGGTATAATCAGTAAATAATTTTACTTTGGTTTGAAAGTAATGTTCCATAGTTTTATGATAATCTAGATGATCATGAGACAAATTAGTAAACACAGCTACAGAAAAATTAACATTAGCAGTTCTTTTTTGATCTAAACCATGCGACGATACTTCCATGGCAACAAATTTACAATCGTTTTTAGCAACTTCAGACAAATTTTTATGTAGTTCTTGGTTTCCTAATGTTGTTAGGGTAGTTTTAGTTTCGAAACAATAATCGTTTATATATTGTTTTATTCCGAGTGTACCGAAACTAGCGCAATTTGTATGATCTTTAATTAAATTACAGATTAAATGTACACAAGTTGTTTTGCCATTTGTTCCGGTAACCCCAACAATGTTCATGAATGGTTAGTTCCACTTTCTGCAACGTGGATTGATTGTCGATCTAGATCGGATGGAACATTAAGAATGCGTAACGCTCCTGAGGCTATTTTAACAAAAATTGGTTCAGCTACTTGGTTACCGTAATAACCATTAGTAGATGGTTCGTTAACTGTTACTACTATAGAAAATTTTGGGGAGGTGCTTGGCGCTAAACCACAAAATACCGATAAATGTTTATTTTGATCATAGCTGTTTTTACCTGAGCTATCTTTACCCAATTTGCGGGCGGTTCCAGTTTTACCAGCAACATTATACCCTTCTACTTTGGTAAGTCTTGATGTTCTACGATTAGCAACTAAAGATAATAATTCTATAACTTGATCTGTTACTTTAGGATCCATTACTCGAGTTCCTATAGGTGTTTCTTGTAATTTTAAAAAACTTACTGGTTTTTTAATCCCTTGGGATCCTAGTACTGCATATGCCCTAGCAAGCTGTAGAGGGGTAGCTGCCATGGCATAACCAAAAGACATAGTGGCTAATACAAATTGTTGATGTTTTCCTGGTAAATTTAACACTCCGGTGCTTTCTCCAGGGAACCCACTGTTAGTACTCGAACCAAAACCCACTCTATCATACATATCCCATAAAGAATTAGCAGAATGTGGGTGGTTAGAAAAATCTGCTAAAACTAATTTGCTAATGCCTATATTACTAGAGTTTTGTAAAATAGCTGCCATATTAATAACTCCGTTATTTTTAAGATCTTTAACAACACCGCCTCTTAATGGCCAAAATCCAGGATTAGTGTCTACTAGCATATTAGGTGATGCTCCTCTTTCTAATACACTTGCTAGACTAAATACTTTGATTGTTGAACCTGGTTCAAAATAATCAGTTACGGCAATATTTCTATATTTATCACTATTTATATTTTTGATTTTTTCATTAGGATTAAAAGTTGGCTGATTTACCATAGCTAGTACTTCACCAGTTTTAACATCTAAAATAACTGCACTACCAGATTTAGCATTATGTTTTAATATCCCATTTCTTAATTCTCTATGAGCTAAGTATTGTAATCTATGATCAATACTACTTTTTAGATCTTGTCCAGGCTGCATATCTTGAATATTATTTATATATTCTACTTCTCTGCCAAGACGGTCATTAATAACAATTTTTTTACCAGCAGTACCTTGTAATTTATTATCGTAAAGGTATTCCATGCCAGATATTCCTTGATCATCTAAATTAGTAAATCCTAATATGTGAGCCGACACTTCTCCGGTTGGATAATAACGTTTATATTCTGATTTAAAATTTATTCCAGAAATATTTAATTCGGCAATCTTAGCAGCTATATTAGGGGAGACGTGGCGTTTTAAATATAAAAATTCTTTGTCAACATATTGGTTAAGTTTATTGATTAACTGGGTTTTGTTGATTTCTAACAAAGATAATAATTTGGGAATGTTAGTATCATCAATATTAAATGTTTTAGGATTTAACCATATAGATTCTATTTTAGTACTAACTGCTAAAGGCTCGCCGTTTCTATCTAAAATCATACCTCTATACGGTGGTATGTTTACTACTCTAACTACTCTAGAGTTACCTTGTTTTTTTAAAAATTTTTGTTCAATAACTTGTAGCTTTATTAGTTTTGCCAATAATCCAATAAATAATCCTAAAAATATTATTAATAAAAACTTATGTCTCCACATAATTATTACGGTCCAATAAATTCTATTTGTTCTGGTATATTCATATTAAGAGTTTGTTTTGCTATTTGTTCAATACGAAAATCTGTCATTAAAGTGCTTTTTTCTAATATAAGACGACTCCATTCAGTATTTAAATTAGAATGTTCTGTGTATATATTTTGTAACAAAATATGTAACATTCTACTTTTGTGTTTACTATAAATAACACTTAATGCTGAGCTTATAGCAATTAAAGCAGTTATAGTTAACATAAAAAAAACTTTATTGTTAAATATATTTATAAATGGTCCATTTATGCGCATTTTTCTGCCACCCGCATAATTGCACTTCTTGCTCGGTTGTTATTTTTGATTTCTCCAGCGCTTGTCTTATATCTACCAATTTTTTTTAGTTTAATATGGTCGGTGTTAACGTTAATTGCTGGGAATTTTCTAATAGCGTAATTATTAGATAGTGCATCTACTGAATGTTGATTAATAAATTTTTTTACAATAATATCTTCTAAAGAGTGAAAACTAATGACTACTAGTCGACCATGCATAGCTAATAATTGCATAATTTGAGGTAAAGTTTGTTGTAAACTCAATAATTCTTTATTAACAAAAATTCTAATAGCTTGAAACGTTCTAGTAGCTGGGTGTTTAAATCTAGCATAAGATTGTGGGCAACTTTTTTTTATAATTTCAACTAATGCAAAAGTAGTAGTAATTGGCTTAATAGTTCTGGCTTTAATAATAGATTCTGCTATTTTTTTAGCAAAACGTTCTTGTCCATATTCTCTTAGAATTTTAATTATTTCTTCTTGTGTAGCTTTGTCTAACCATTTGTATGCTGGTTCGCCTTTAGTGTTATCCATGCGCATATCTAATGGTCCATCATTAGAAAAACTAAAACCTTTAGTAGAATCAGCTAATTGGGCAGAGGATATTCCTAAATCTAATAAAATTCCATCTATATTAATAAGATTTGCTTGTTGGCAGATTTCTTTAATCTGGCAAAAAGATCCGTGAAAAACACTAACCCTTTGGTCTATGGTTTGCAATTTATTGGCTACAGCAATAGCATCTGGATCTAAATCAATAACTAGTAAACGTCCATTGTTATTTAGTTTATTAAGAATTGCTAGGGAATGCCCCCCACGTCCAAAGGTACCGTCTATATAAATACCATCTGGTTTAATATTAAGTCCAGTTAATGCTTCAGTTAGCATTACTGGCGTATGTTGTTTATTTTCTATAATATTTTTCATATAAATTATAGTGATAGCGACTGAAATTCTTCTGGTAAATCCTGTCCACTAACTGTACTAACCTCTAACCAATTATTCCTTTTTTCTGTCCAAATTTTAGCGTCCCATATTTCAAATTTTTTTCCTTGTCCAACTAAGACTGCTCGTTTCTGTAAACCAGCGTATTCCCGCAATTCTTGTGGTAATAAAATTCTTCCTTGATTGTCCAACAACACTTCGGTAGCATGCCCAATTAATAATCTCTGGATTCGGCGTGCTGCGTAGTTGAAACTTGGTAGACTCTCAATTTTTTTTTCAATGTCCTCCCAGCAAGTAAGTGGGTACATTAACAAACAACGCTCTTCGGTGTCTATAGTTATTATTAATTGATTGTTACTACAACAAACGTCTAGCATTTCTCTACACCTGGTTGGTATAGCGATCCTGCCTTTGTCGTCTAAGTTGATGTTATTAATTCCTCTAAACATAAACCGATCTAAAATTAAATGTTGTCAATCACCACTTTATACCACTTTTATCCACTCCATTACCACCACTATAGGTATGTTTAGGTTAATTTGTCAAGGGTAGTTTACATACTAAGTTTGACTTACTGCTTTTAATAAGTTATTTTTTTAGAGAGGTCTAAAAGAGAGGTCTAAAAATTAGAAAATTAATTTTAATAATCAATATAATCATGGTTATAATCATAGCTCTATAAATTTTAAGATTTTTAAAATATGATTAAATATTGGCTTAAAGCATTAAGATACCATTTTACAGCGCCTAGCTTTATTTCGGCATTACTAGGTAGTGCAATTGCTGTTAATTTAGATCTAAAGTTTAATATTTTATATTTTATATTACTTATTGTTGCTATTGTTTGTAATCATTTTGCTTTAAACATGACAGACGATTATTATGATTATTTGCATGGAGTGGATGTTTTAAAAACAGCAGAAGAACAGTCGCAATATTCTGGTGGTAGTGGATTATTAGTTGCAGGTAATATCTCACCTTTTGCCATAAAAATAGCCTTTTTTAGTTTTTATGCGATTACCAGCATTATAGGATTATATTTTTTTATTGAGTTGGGACCTATAATATTATTATTTGGATTGATAGGGTTTTTTTCATCTTATTATTATACCGCCCCACCAATTTCTTTTGGGTATCGTGGTTTTGGTGAACTAGCAATACTTTTAAATTTTGGTCCGTTAATAGTTATAAGTTCTTATTATTTGCAAGCACAAAATATTCCAGGCGCTATTGTTGCAATGAGCTTACCCCTAGGATTCTTAGCATGTTCGATGGTTTTATTTAACGAAATACCAGATTTTAATACGGATTTAAAAGCTAATAAAAAAACTTTGGTAGTATTGTTTGGTAAAAAAGTTGGGTTTAATTTAGCGGTTATAGCAATTACAGCTACCTATGTTACCATAATTTTAAGCGTTATATTAAATTATACTACTAAAATCGCATTGATTAGCTTAATTACTATTCCATTAGCTTATAAAGCAATTATGTTGTTAAAAAACAGCTTAAATACGCCAACATCTTTAGGCCAGTTAGAAATGATTAAAACTCATAATGGCGTTGGCATGTTATTAATTCTTGCGTATTTAATACAAGCTTTTGTTGATGGTAAAAACATTATTGGTGCTAGTTTAATAATTATTATGTCGATATTGTTATATTTGCCTGTTGTTTTAATAGTAAAGAAATCATCGTGAATTTAGTTATGTGCTTATAGCAGTCTAATTTTAGAATACCTAAAACTAGACTGTAATAAGATAAAATATTTATAATTTAGTATGGGAAAAAAAAGTCATTGGGGTTTTTTTTAGCCTTATTTTCTTGTGACGGCTCTCTATCTTCTTCTCTCTTTCTTTTTCTTTCTGTTACACCCTTTTAAAATATTCGGTAATAGGTTTTTGCTTGAACCTACTGATTGTTGAAGCTGTAGTAAGTTTCTCTTCACCTGTTTGTACTCCTACAGATGTTTTTTGCTGTTTAGAAGCAAACAACAAAAAATCTATTTTCCGCTGTAATTCGGCTACAGTTGTTTCTAATTTTACTACTCGTTGCTCTGAACTTATTGTTGTGCTTATACTAGAGCTACTACTAGAATTTACGCTGGTACTATTTGCGCTTGTTGTTAGCAGTTGTTTATAGTACCGTAGAAAATCTTCTATTCTTATTTCAGCATTTCCTATACAACCATAAGTTTTAAACAACAAATTCTGATATTTTGGTAGTATTTTTTCTATTTGGTCATGGTTTAGTTGCCATGTATTATAGACTTCTTCTTTTTTGTCTGGTCTAAAGTAATAGACCAAAATTCTTGCAATAAGGTTAATATTTTCTCTTTTAGTTTCTTCTGTTAACATTAGCGCATATCTTATTGCGAGTCTTTTAGGATTATCTTGCTCATCAATTCCAAAAGTAGAGTATACTTCAGGTTGACCGTATATATGAACTAACTGTAGGCAAACTAAATCTATATATTTAGAGATAAATTCATCGTCTACCGGTACTTTGTTTTTTGGATCTTGTTTTTCGATCAATTCTAAAAGTATTTTTTTTAAGTCTGGTTTAGAACAATGTTTTGTTAGCATCTTTAAAAACTCTTTTTTGAGGGGCGGTGGGACATCATCGTTGCTAGCTATTTGTTCAACGAATTTTCCTAGAAAGAGCGTTGTTATTGTGATGTCTTGGCTCAATAATATTCTTGGCATGAGAAGTGTTTCTATTGACCAAGGTGTCGATGATATAGTAAAATTAGCATGCTTTAGGATATGGGTTAGTAAATAATTTGTTCTTGAGTTAAACGAAATATATGGAAAACTTTTTGAAAGAAAAGATAAAATCTGTTCATAATCATTAATGTTGCCATGCTCTGATGGTAAATTTGACAGTTGATCAACAAATGCTTTAAAATCATCTAAAGTTACATCTTCAAAGGTGGATGCCGCAACAACGTAATGCCAAGGACTCCAAGGTATGTTTGCCTCCGCTTCAGAAGAAGTACGATACTCACTAAATTCACCACTAAATTCACGCCGCATACAAAACTCACTAAACTCACTAAATTGCCGCATACATGGTTCCATAATTTGTTCTTGTCCATTTGTTGGATTAACTCTTTTGAAACGTTTAGCTAAAGCTTCAGGAAGTATTGGAAGAATTGTCGTCCACATCATAAAAACACTCTCTTATTTTTATTATTTGATTGTCAATCTATTAATTTGTCGGTTAAGTAACAATATGGCATAAAATAAAATTCTTTACAAGTGCATACACAAAACACATGAATTTTTCTGGTAATTCAACATTTTAATGGATCAATTATACCCAATTTTCTAGTTTTAAATTTTTAATTTTATGAAATTCTTTAACATTATTAGTTATTATATTAATTCTTTTTTTGCCTGTTATTTTAATAGTAAAGAAATCATCTTAAAAACGCCAGTAAAACCAATTGTTTTACTGCTTGTTTATGTTTAAAATAATTCTGGAAATTTACTGCGGATCGGATAAGTATCAAAAATAATAGTTAACTTTTCTATTTTATTATCATTATTATTTTCTAAAATGGTTGCACAAGTAAATGTTATTATAATTCCATTGACTTTATGCTCTTCTAATTGTACGTGTACTGCACAAATATTTTGATTTGAGGAAGAAAATGTATTAAATATAGTGATATTGGCTTTAATGTTATCAGCATAAAAATTTTTTAAAAAAATTTCTGCTGATAATTGCCCAGCAGGAGCTATAACAATAGCATTTTCGCTGAATAGCTTTATACAGGTTTCAAAGTTGCCATTGGTTAATTGTTGTAACAATAAATTTGCTATATTTAGAGCGTTCATTTAAATAATCCTTGAATTAAATTTGTGAAGAAAAACTTGCTGTTGTTTCTTTGCCATACGTTTACTTACTATCTCATTAACAGTTGATTCTACAAATGATGTCGAAATAATATCACCATAGTAGTACTTAATACCATAATTAGGAATTAATTTTTGGTTGTTTTCAATATAAGTAAAAAATTCTTCCGTTAATTCAGTAATTTTATTTAGCCAAAATCTAAGTTGATATATTTCTGTTCCTTCTGAGATCATAAATCACCCACCTTAGCTCTATACTTTTAGTCTTCCATAATTAATTAAGCTATGCAACATGTTTTAGTAAGAAACCGCCCGTTTTTACATGCTCTCGAATCACTTGGTCTAATTACAAGATACAAATTATTCTCTGTATAAGATTGCATAATGTTCCATCCATGATGCAAAAGGACTGTCCATATAAAGAGTTAAATCTGAAGGAGAGAAAATCAAAGTACCATTTTGATAATTCATTTATATTCCGGTAATTAAGTTATTATAAATAATTATATCACAATTAACTGGATTATTTAAGTTAATTAATTAAAATTAGTATACATAGATACAAGTGTTGGTCTAATTGATCTTGTTCAGGTAAAACTTCATATGATAATAAGTACCCAAAAGATTAGTCTTTTGTTACCAATTATATTTGTCATTCACAATATTGATGAATACCTATCTTATTCTAGATTAGTAGATTATTATTTTAAATTTATAGATCCAAAACTTAAAGATCCTAAAGTTTTTTTGTATGCCGTATCGATTTTAAGCATTGTTGTTGTATTAATAGTTTGGGTTAGCTATTTTTATTGTAATAAAATTACGAAATTTTTAACAATGATAGTTTTTTTCTCTATATTTATTAATGCAATACAACATTGTATACATTCTTTGTTTTTTAGAAAAATATTGCCAGGAACAATTACATCTATATTGTTAATAATTCCATATTCCATAATTTTTATTATAAATATGAAAAATGGATCAATTTTTGAATTTAAAGATTTTTTGTTATATGGCATACTATCTGTAATTGTTATGAAAATATCGATATTACTCAGCTTAAAAATTAGTTACTGGCTAATTAAAGCAATAAAACATAACTGAGGAACAAAAGTTGAATATATTTTTACTAGATCATGATATAAACCGTTGTGCTAAATATCATTGTGATCAACATGTTATTAAAATGATTTTAGAATCAACTCAAATTTTAAGTACAGTTTTGTATTTAAATGGAATAACGTCACCTTATAAACCATCACACCAAAAACATCCTTGTGTTGTATG